>JAGVMY010000139.1 GCA_020053565.1 Thermodesulfovibrionales bacterium | reverse complement strand
TAAAAAAAGGCTCAAATATCCTTGATTTAATCCTATCCGGCACTCCATAACCATTGTCTGCAAATTCAAATACCACATATTCACTTTCTCGAAAGATTCTGCATACAAGTTGTTTCTGGAAATGCTTACCTGTTTGCTCTGTTGCTTTCTCTTTCTCATCAAGAACCTGACGTGCATTTGTCAGGATGTTTATGAATATCTGTTCGAGTTGATTTGGATCTGTCTCGATTGGCGGCAGATTCTTCTCTATGTGGCGTGAGACTGAGATGTTATGCGTTCTTAACTGTTCACCAACAATAATAAAGGCATTATTCAATATCTGCTCAGGTTCCACCGTCCTCCATTCACCGGGCTGTCTTGCATATGTCCGCATATGGGTAATGGTTCTGTCTATCCGTTTGACGTGGCTCAGTATGGTTTCTATGTCCTGAGGAAGGTAACCCGTATCAAGCCGGTTTTTCTTAAGGTCCCGCTGTATTCCTTCTGCAGCCATAGAGATTACTGACAGCGGCTGGTTTATCTCATGGGCCATTGCAGTAGACAACTCGCCAAGTGAAGCGAGCCTTGCAGAATGTGCGAGTTGTCTCTCTCTTATCAGGAGAGTCTCATGCTGTCTTCTTATCTCAGTCATATCCCTGCCGCTTACGTAAACCCCTAATTCGCCTTCTGGTGTGGTAAACAGGGTGACGGAAAGGTTGCAGACTAAATCTCCTTTTCCGGGTATCTTCGCTATTATTTCAATATTCCTGACCTTTTTCTCCTTAAATACTCTGGCAATGGCTTTCTCAATTTCCTCCCTCGGTAGATATTCGTAAATAGATGTGCCAACCAGATCTTTACGGCTTTTAACGGTAATCTCTTCAAATGCTCTGTTTACATCCATGATTATGCCGCCTTCATCGATGGTCATCTGGAAATCCAAGGAGCTTTCTATCAGGTGGCGAGTATAGTCACGCTCTTTCGTTAATTCTTTTGTTCGTTGTTCAACTTTCAGCTTCAGTTCTTCATTAAGCCTTCTGATCTCCTCCTCTCCTTTAGCCCGCTTCTCACTAACGAACCCAATAACATACGCAACTACTATAAAAACAACGGCTCTTAAAGGTTCATTTATGGAGAGAGTAACAGGAGAGAAATATGTTACAAGAACATGGACCACACCGAAATAGAATGCAACGTAAATGGCCTTCCTGTAATACCACATTCCTGATAAAAGAATAGGGATATAGAAAAGGTGGGTATAGACGACTGTTACATGCAGAATAAAATTAGCATAAAAAGCCAGGATAGTACAGAGTACTATTATAAAAAACAATAATAGAAATTTATCCCTTGAAGTATATAAGATATATCCTTCCCCCTAACACTCTTTTTTAATTAAAGGGAAATCCCCTCAGGCTTTTTTCATCCCTTAGCAGTGACAGTCTTGGCGAAGCTATGGACTGCATTGAGTATCGCATCACTGCTAAAAGGCTTCTTCATCACCAGGATAGAACCGTGTTCCATAGCCTTCTCCATCAACTCGCTATCAGGATAGCCCGTAATAATGACAACAGGAACTTGTTTATTTGTCTCCCTTATGTGGCGGAAGAGTTCTGCGCCATCAAGCTCAGGCATCTTTAAATCGAGGAAAATTAAATCGAACTGCTTTTTGTTAAAAAGCTCCAACCCCTCGCTGCTGCTCGTGGTAGTCGTTACCTGGTAGCTGTTTTCCTGTAAAGTATCTTTGAAAAGCTGTCCTATTACCGGCTCGTCATCAATAACCAGAATATTTGCTGTACTTCCCACAGCGTGGTGTAGCAGCCATTTATCAATTTCGTCTTTATCAAATCTGAACTGTTTGCCAATTTTAATCGCCGGTAGTTCACCCCTTTTGGTTTTGCGTAACACTGTCTCCTGTCTTAATCTAAGATATTTAGCTACTTCCCGAGTAGTTAATAAATGTCTCATTTCTACCTCTATGACTCTATAAGACTTATAATAACTTTACCTTACTTAATAACACTTGTCAATATTTTTTATGATATATATAGCTGCAAAGTGATAATATCTTATATATACATCATGTATACATCCGCAAAGTGAACATGTCACCTTTTGAGTGACCTAAGTATGGGCATAAGTGACATTTTCATTTTGCGTTGACAGACAAAAAGTCAACTAAGACCTATTTGAACATTTTATGAAGGTTAATCTGTAAGGATTTTCAGAATCTCTCTGTATCGTGCTGCTGTCTTTTCCATAATCTCATCGGGCAACTCAGGGCCCGGGTATGTTTGATCCCAATCGAGGGTGAGTAGATAATCTCTGACAACCTGTTTGTCATAGCTGTCCTGACTCCTTCCAGGGGCGTAATCCTTTATTGACCAGAAACGTGAAGAGTCAGGTGTCAGAAGCTCATCAATTAATATAAGTTCTCCGTTATACAATCCGAATTCAAACTTGGTGTCAGCGATGATAATACCCTTCTTTTCTGCAATGTCTCTTGCCTTTGAATACACCTTAATACTTATATCCTTTAACATATCTGCCATCTCCTGTCCGACTTTCTTTGAGACCTCATCAAAGGAGATATTACTATCATGTCCCTCTTCAGCTTTTGTACTCGGTGTAAATAGTGGCTCAGTGAGTCTTGATGATTCAACAAGCCCTTCAGGAAGCCTTATGCCACAGATAGTGCCGCTCTTCTTATATTCCTTCCATCCTGATCCTGAAAGGTATCCTCTTACTACGCATTCTACCGGCATTGGACGCGTCTTTTTTACAAGCATGCTTCGCTCTTCGAGAATGTCTTCGTACTTATGGACTTTTTCAGGAAAATCCTTTACGCGTGTTGCTATGATATGGTTAGGAACAATATCCTCCATCTGTTTAAACCAGTATATGGATATCTGGGTAAGCACCCTGCCTTTTCCGGGTATGCCATTTGGAAGGACAACATCAAATGCTGAAATCCTGTCAGTAGCTACAAGGAGAAGGTATTCCCCGAGGTCGTAGATATCCCTTACCTTGCCACGTTTCACTAAGGGCACATCAGGAAACTCAGTGTTCACTATTATTTTATTCACCTTAAAATACTCTCAAGATACTCTATTCCCTTAGGATTTCTTGCTCGTTTTTACAAAAAAGGATGTGAGTTTTTTTACTGTATTATCGCTCTGGCAGTGTGGACACTTGATCTTTGGCTTCATATCAAATTCCCTGAGAGAAAGAAAAACGGTGAACTCTTTTCCACAATCTTTACAAATATAGTCATATGCTGGCATAAATACCTCCTTTTCAGGTTCTTCAGTTTACTGTTTTCTCGATTAAAGAATTTTTACCACAGGAAACCATATATACTCAAGAAATGACATTAACTCAGTATTCCCCTGACATCCTTTTCATTCACCGGCCCATAGACTGTGAGTGAGAACCGCTCTTTTTTTATCAGCCTTTCAGAAAGGCCCTTGACCTGGCTGAGCGTGACTGCATTTACTTTTTTCATAATTTCCTTAGGGGAGTAATACCTCCCATAATATATTTCCTGACGTGCAATATTATTCATGCGGCTGATTGTTGATTCAAGTCCGAGGATTATATTACCCTTGAGATGATTCTTTGCGCGTGTTAATTCTTCCTCGGTAATTTTATCCTTCAAAGAACACATTTCTTGTACAATCAACCCTACGACCTCTCTCAGTTTTTTCCTGCTCACACCTGCATAAACACCCCATACTCCTGTATCAAAATATGATGCAACAAATGAATATATTGAATAGGCGAGCCCTCTTTTTTCTCTTATCTCCTGAAAGAGTCGCGAGCTCACACCCCCGCCGAGAATTGTGTTCAGTATAAAAATGCCATAACGTTCTTCGCTTGCCTGCGGAAGACCTCTGACCCCCAGACATATATGTGTTTCAGAGAGTTCTTTATCAAATATCTTTACCTTGCTTTTAAAATCAGGCATCTGGTGCCTTGCAGGTTCAGAGCCTCTTCTAAGGTTTCCAAGATTTTTATTCAGTATATCGAGCAGAAATTTGGGCTTGAAATCACCAGCACAAGAGACAATGATATCCTTTATGCCGTAATATCTTCGTATGTGTTCGAGAAGATCATCTCTTGTAAATGACTTTATTGTATTACTTCGTCCAAGGACAGGTTGACCGAGTCCTTTATAATCCCAGATGGTCTGATTGAAGAGGTCATGAATATAGTCATCAGGAGTATCTTCGACCATCTTTATCTCTTCTTTTATTATTGCTTTCTCTTTTTCAATGTCTTTTTCAGGAAATGTAGAGTGGAGGAAAACGTCTGAGAGTAACTCAACCCCATCTTTG
The DNA here is from genome assembly GCA_020053565.1 of Thermodesulfovibrionales bacterium. Taxonomy (GTDB): domain Bacteria; phylum Nitrospirota; class Thermodesulfovibrionia; order Thermodesulfovibrionales; family SM23-35; genus VGWZ01. The sequence continues at coordinate 5,785 of JAGVMY010000139.1, read as the reverse complement.
AGGTACTCATTAAGCACCTTTACATAAAAGGTTGTGCCCTCCTTAGAGGTAAATGCGTTGAGGTCGCCTCCGAGAGAGTCAATATCAATTGCAATGTCTCTTGCAGTTCGCTTCTTGGTCCCTTTAAAAAACATGTGTTCAAGGAAATGGGATATGCCGTTTTTATGAGAAGTCTCATTCCTTGAACCTACCTTCACCCAGATACCGAGAGCAACAGAGCGCATGTTTTTCAACGTTTCTATAACCACAGGTATCCCGTTCGGCAGATATTCTTTTATATACATGCTCACCCTCGTTCAACTTATTTCCTTCTTTTCCCTCATTGCCTCTTTTCTTGAAACGCGGATTCTGCCTAATTTATCTATCTCGATGACCTTTACAAGAACCTCGTCTCCTTCGCTTATCTCGTCTGTCACCTTTGCGATCCTTCTCTCAGCTATCTGTGAAATATGAAGCAGCCCTTCGGTACCTGGAAGGATTTCTACGAATGCTCCAAAATCAACAATTCTTTTTACTTTTCCGGGGTATATCCTGCCGAGCTCAACTTCTGCGGTAATACTGTTGATAATCTCCATAGCTTTCCTCGCTGATTCTCCATCCGGGGAGGCTATATTGATAAGGCCACTGTCATCTATTTCTATCTTCGCACCAGTCTGCTCTGTAATACTACGAATTACCTTACCCCCTGTTCCTATTACATCGCGAATCTTCTCCTGCCTAATCTGCATTGTATAAATTCTCGGTGCATGAGGTGAAAGGTCCTCTTTTGGAGCGGTCATAGTATTATTCATCTTTTCAAGTATATAAAGTCTTCCCTGCCGAGCCTGTTCAAGGGCTCTCTCCATTATCTCACGTGATATGCCCCCTATTTTAGTATCAAGCTGGAATGCCGTAATCCCCTTTTCTGTTCCGGTTACCTTAAAGTCCATATCACCGAGATGATCCTCAAGACCAAGTATATCGGTAAGGATAACAACCCTTTCACCTTCTTTTATAAGACCCATCGCGATTCCCGCAACATGAGCTCTGACAGGGACGCCAGCATCCATTAATGCAAGTGACCCCCCGCATACTGTAGCCATTGACGATGACCCATTTGACTCTAATATGTCTGACGTTACTCTTATGGTATAAGGAAATTCAGACTTTGCTGGTATCACAGCCTTAAGAGCCTTTTCGGCAAGCATACCATGACCTATCTCGCGTCTGCCTGGAGATCTCAAAGGCTTAACCTCGCCAACACTGAAAGGCGGAAAATTATAATGCAACATAAATGTTTTTAAAAACTCGCCATCGAGTGACTCAATTCTCTGTTCATCATCTGCCGTACCAAGGGTCACTACTGCAAGGCATTGTGTCTCTCCTCTTACAAAGAGAGCAGATCCATGTGTTCGTGGAAGGATGCCAATCTCACAACTGATATTTCTTATCTCGTCAGAAGACCTTCCATCTGCTCTGACGCCTTTATCGAGAATTATTCCTCTCACAAGGTTTTTCTCAATATCATTAAATACCGAAATTATTGCTGGGGAGATGTCGTTTTCACCAGTATTCAATTTTTCGATCGTCTCTTTAAGTATTTCGTCGAGTGCTCCTTGCCTCCTCATTTTATCAGGTATCGAAATGGCACCCTTTATCTTTTCCATAGAGAGATCTTCAACAGCTTTTTTCAATTCTTCATCAATAATAAGGGTGATAAGATTCCGTTTTTCTTTTACTACCATTGCCTGGAGTTCTTTCTGTAACCTGCACAGCCGCTTTATCTCATTGTGTGCAATCTCTATGGCCTCAAGAAGGTCAGCCTCTGTGATCTCCTGGCCTTCACCCTCGACCATTATCACGGCATCTTCAGAGCCTGCGACCACAAGGTCGAGGTCGCACTCCTCAAGCTCTCTCATATCAGGGTTTATCACAAAAGAGTCTGCAATTCTCCCGATTCTCACCGCACTAACAGGACCATTAAAGGGGATGTCAGAAATGGTAAGGGCCGCTGACATGCTTATTATTCCAATTATGTCAGCAATATTCTCATCCCCGTACGAGAGAACACTGACAATGCCCTGTGTCTCATAGGGAAACCCTTTTGATAAGAGGGGTCTTATAGGTCTATCAATAAGGCGTGACGTAAGAATTTCTTTCTCTGTAGGACGTCCTTCTCTTTTAAAGAACCCGCCTGGAAATATTCCTGCGGCGTAAGTCTTTTCTTGATAATCTATGGTGAGCGGGAAAAAATTCAAACCTTTCCTCTCAATCTTGTCAGCCACAACTGTCGCAAGGACTAAAGTGTCACCATACTGAGCGATTACTGCTCCATCCGCCTGTTTTGCAATCTTGCCTGTCTCAAGGGTAAATTTCTTTCCTCGAATATCAATCTCTATTTTTTTCATCTATTTCCTCAGTCCCAGACGCTCAATCAGTTTTGAATAGCGCCCCTTATTTTCAGCCTTAAGATAATCAAGTAATCTTCTCCTTTGACTGACAAGTTTTAAAAGACCTCTCCTTGAGTGGTGGTCGCCTTTGTGTACTTTAAAATGTTCGCTGAGATAATTTATCCTCTCGGTCAGTAGAGCTATCTGAACTTCGGCCGAGCCCGTGTCAGTATCATGGAGCTTGAAATTCTCTATTATCGTCTGCTTCTGTTCTTTAACAATTGACATTCATACACCGCCTTTCAACAATTTTAATTAAAATAACACATAATCCTTGAGTATGTAAACATTGAATAATGACAAACAACCCAATTGCTAAGAATGCTTGTCGTTAACGTAGTGCAGTTTCGTTTACACTGTTGACTTACTTAAATCTTTCTTTATCTTTTCCTTAAGCGCAGCATGGGCTGCAGCAAGCCTCGCGATTGGCACCCTGTATGGTGAGCAACTCACATAATTCATTCCCGCTTTATGACAGAATTCTACAGACTTCGGGTCCCCTCCATGCTCACCACAGATACCGATTTTAAGGTCTCTCCTCACAGACCTTCCCTTCTCTATACCTATTTTGATCACTTGCCCAACGCCTTTCTGGTCGAGCGTAATAAATGGGTCGTCTTCGAGTACTCCTTTTTCGACGTAGTAAGGTAAAAAATTACCCGCGTCATCGCGACTCAAACCATACACTGTTTGTGTAAGGTCATTTGTGCCAAAAGAGAAAAATTCTGCCTCTTTTGCAATCTCATCTGCAGTTATCGCAGCCCTTGGAAGTTCTATCATCGTCCCTATACTATATTTCACATTCGCTTTATATTTTGCTTTGACCTCTTCTGCTATCTTCTTCGTAAGGTCTTTGAGCATTGTGAATTCATTCACATGGCCTACAAGAGGTATCATTATCTCTGGTATCACCTTCACCTTCTCTTTTGAAAGCTCACAGGCAGCCTCTATAATAGCCTGAACCTGCATTTCGTATATTTCGGGATAGGTGACACCAAGACGGCAGCCCCTGTGACCGAGCATCGGGTTAGATTCATGGAGCGATTTATTCTTCGCCTTTAGTTTTTCGAAAGGAACTTCCATCTCGTGTGCAAGTTCTCTAAGTTCTTCATCTGTATGCGGAAGGAATTCATGAAGTGGCGGGTCCAGAAGTCTGATAGTAACAGGAAGGCCATGCATTTCTCTGAATATACCAATAAAATCACTTTTCTGCATCGGGAGGAGCCTTGCAAGCGCTCTTTTCCTTCCCTCTTTATCGTCAGCAAGTATCATCTCCCGTACGACCTTAATTCTTTCGGCTTCAAAGAACATGTGCTCTGTTCTGCAGAGTCCTATGCCTTCAGCTCCAAAATCCCTTGCTACCTTTGCATCATGAGGTGTATCAGCATTTGTCCTCACACCGAGCTTCCTGAACTCGTCTACCCATTTCATAAATGTCCCGAATTCACCAGTGAGGGCCGGTGTTACCAGAGGTGCCTCACCAAGAATAACTTCACCAGTTGTTCCGTTAAGGGTTATGTAGTCACCTTCCTTCACAATAAGGTCATTCACGGTAAAATATCTCTGAACCTCATTTATATTGATTGCACCACACCCTGCAACACAGCATTTGCCCATACCTCTGGCAACAACAGCGGCATGTGAGGTCATTCCACCTCTCGCAGTGAGAACACCTTGTGCTGCATGCATGCCTCCAATATCCTCTGGTGATGTCTCAGTCCTGACAAGAATAACTTTTTTAACTTTTTCGGCAGCTCTTTCTGCATCCTCTGCTGTAAATACGACCGTTCCAACCGCAGCACCAGGGGATGCCGGAAGACCTTTAGCAATTACCTTAATTTGAGCTTTGGGATCTATCATTGGATGGAGCATTTGGTCAAGTTGTGATGGGTCAATCCTCAATAGAGCAGTCTTCTTATCAATGAGTTTTTCTTTCACCATATCAATGGCGATTTTGAGGGCTGACTGTGCTGTCCTTTTTCCCACCCTTGTCTGGAGCATATAGAGCTTTCCTTCTTGCACAGTAAACTCAATATCGAGCATATCTTTATAATGCTTCTCGAGTTTCTTATATATCGAATAGAGTTCTTTATATGCCTTTGGAAGTCTCTTTTTCAGTTCTTCGATACGGAGGGGTGTCCTTATCCCTGCAACGACATCTTCACCCTGTGCGTTTATGAGACATTCTGCGAAGAACTTTTTCTGGCCTGTAGATGGGTCTCTCGTAAATCCAACTCCTGTCCCGGAATTCTCACCTAAGTTTCCAAATATCATTGATTGGATATTACAGGCGGTACCGAGATCATCAGGAATATCATTTATCTTTCTATATTTCACTGCCCTGTCCCCAAACCATGAACCAAATACTGCATTTATCGCCTTTTTAAGTTGTTCATAGGGGTCAGTTGGAAAATCTTCTCCGGTGCCCCTTTTATAAATAATCTTAAATTCTTCGACAAGACTTTTAAGGTCACCAACGGTAAGGTCTGTATCGAGATGAACTCCTCTCTTTATCTTTATCTCTTCAATTGCTTTTTCAAATTTTTGCCTGTCAATACCCATCACAATATTGCCAAACATTGTGATAAGTCTTCTATATGCGTCATACACAAACCGCTCATTTCCGGTCTTTTTTATTAATGCATTCATTGTCGTTTCATTGAGCCCGAGGTTAAGAACCGTATCCATCATTCCCGGCATTGAGAATTTTGCCCCTGAGCGGACAGAAACGAGGAGAGGATTCACAGAATCACCAAATTTCATCCCCATTGCCTTTTCCACCTTTTTCAGGTTCTCAAGCACCTCTTCCCACAATCCTGTTGAATATTTCTTTCCGGCCTTAAAATATTCATTGCATGATTCAGTAGTGATGGTAAACCCAGCAGGGACTGGAATCTTAAGGTTAGTCATCTCTGCAAGCCCGGCACCTTTTCCACCGAGAAGATCCTTCATGTCTCCTTTTCCGTCTGCTTTTCCCCCACCAAAAAAGTATACGTATTTTTTAGTTTTCTTCTTTGACATTCACATGTCCTCCCGAGTAGAATTTAGTCTCACTAAAATACCTTAACACTGCCAAAAAATTCAAACCTAATTATTTAATCCACTTTATTCGAGGTTCCTTCTTTGGAGGGGGTTCAGGGAACTTTTCAGTATACCCGATAATGATTGGGCCGAATATTTTTTCATCTGTAGATAATTCCAGTTCTTTTTTTATCTCTTCTTTATCGGTTACCAGAGAGCCGAAATAAACCCAACAGCTGCCGAGTCCTAAAGAATAGGCAGCTAACATCATATTCTCACAGGCAAGAGGACAGGATAAATCTGCGAACTGACCGGTTCCAATAACAAAAATAATG
>JAGVMY010000154.1 GCA_020053565.1 Thermodesulfovibrionales bacterium | reverse complement strand
TGTCACTGTGTAATCTTTATCCTCTTTCACAGAACCTTTTACAACTACTTCTGCTCCGATTGGTGTCCAGTTCCTTGGATTAAATGGCTGGGAAGGATTTTCTAAATGAGCTGCTCTGTCTATAAGTACAAAAAGCCCGGTAAATTCCAGGTCGTCACTGATAATATCCGGAATCTCTTTGCGTGACGTCCCGGAAAACTCCTGTATCGCAATCGGGATTTTCTTAAACGCAGGAGAGTTGATATCAATATAGACCTTAGCCTCAACAACAGTAAGGAGTAAGCAGTAAGCAGTAAGCAGTAAAAAAATGAAAAAAAAGACCTTGAACGTTGAACGTTGAACGTTGAACTTCTTACTCATGGATAGAACCTTACGCCGATCTCCATCTCATAAGGTGGCGGTGAGAGCGGGTTTGCTTTTGTGATTGCTTTAATCGCAGACCTGTCAAAAATGAGGTTACCTGAACTCTTCTCAATCTTCTGTGCAGTAATTGTCCCGTCCTTCCGTATTTTTATAGAGATAATTGTTTCGAGGTCTTTATGTCCTGTATCAGGGAAAACCCACTGCTGCCATATCTCCTTTCTTATCTTTGAGTAATAGTCATCAAATACGCTCCCTTTTTCTCTTTGTGCATTGGTTGTTTCCGGACTATTTTTGCGCTCATCAGCACCAGCCTTAAGAGAGATAATCGAGCGGAGTCTCACTATCTGTTCAATTTTCTTCTTTGCAGCAATGGCAGATATTTTATCCTCTATCGCCTTCTCTTCTTTCTTCGTTATTTTTTTTGTTTTCTGTGCGGGGGTATCTTCTTTCGTAACTACCTTTCCCTTATCTTCTGGCATTCGTATTTCTTTTCCTGCCTCGATACTTTTTAACACCTCGGGTCCCACAAGGCTGACAGTATAGGGAGGAGGGATTATAAGATGGTGAGATTGTTTGAAGACCAGGAAGGTTATGAGAAGTGCTGTGAGGTGGATAGCGAATGAGAGCGCAGTTGTTCTTTGTAGGCTCGGTTCCATCATCTCAGGCTTATCTTGGGCTCGGTAACCATACCGAGCTTTTCTATGCCTGCATCCTTTATCTCACCCATGACTTCAACGACAAAACCATAAGGTACATCTTTATCAGCCTTAAGAAATACATTTGGATTCAGCTTGCTTATCGCCTCAAGTTTACGCTTCATCTCTGCGAGAGAAACAGGATTTTCATTCATATAGATGGTACCACCTTTTTTTATCACCAGCGATATTCTCTCTTCAGGAGGGAGATCCTTGCCTTTCGCCTTAGGGAGATTCACATCTATGCCCTGTTGAAGAAGTGGAGCTGTTATCATAAAGATGACAAGGAGGACAAGCATGACATCAACAAAAGGCGTCACATTTATTTCTGACATCACATTCCTGTCTCTTTTCGGCCTCATGAGCTCTCCTTTGTAAAGAAGTCGAGGAGTTCTTCCGAAAAATCCTCCATCTCAATAATCATTCTTCTTGCCATGCTCAGATAATAGTTGTATGCAATGACTGCAGGAATAGCAGCTGCAAGACCGGCAGCAGTTGCAATCAGAGCTTCAGCGATGCCAGGTGCAACAACTGCAAGTGATGCAGCACCACTTGCTCCGATACTTTCAAAAGAATTCATTATCCCCCAGACAGTTCCAAACAATCCTATAAAAGGAGTCGTCGAACCAGTTGTTGCAAGAAAATTGAGATACTTTTCGAGTTTTGCTGATTCAAGAGCTTCGTATCTCCTTAGAAGCCTCTTAATCTCGCTCTTCTCCTTGTGAGTCTCGTCCATATACACAGCCCTGAAGACATTTGCAATGGGACTGAGAGTAAAACTTCTTGTTGACTGGTAAATAGCTTTGGGGTCTCTGCCTGTCCTGTATGCACGCAAGAACTGGTCGGTCTCTTTATTTGCTTTTGAAAAATACCTCTGTTTGAAAAATATTATCGCCCATGATACTACTGAAAAAAATAAAAGTAAAATCAAGACACCCTTGACAACCCATCCTGCCCGCAGGACTAACTGAAGAACTGAATCTTTCATACATTACCTCAATATTTTTTTAATTATTTTACGAATTTTAAAAACTTTAAAAGAATTGAGACCAAAAAGTCAAATCCGGTTTAGCGGATAAAATTTTAGATGCTTCCTTCTGTTATAATATTTATTGTATTTTTACTCATAACTGCTCACTGATTACTGTTGACCATTTTTATCGGAGGGGTGGCCGAGCGGTTGAAGGCGACGGTCTTGAAAATCGTTGTAGGGGTGACTCTACCGTGAGTTCGAATCTCACCCCCTCCGCCAGCTTTATTGCTTTTTATTCATGAGTTATAAGAAAATCTTTCTTACCTATTTCTTACCTGAAATTATGTAATTCTATCTGCGATCCCTGTCATGCCCCTTGCTGTTAAGTGCTGAAATACTCTTTTACTTCGTAAAGAATATTTCATCTCTGCAAAGGGACGTCCTGAAAGCTTTCGGGACTCATGCCAGTCTACGACTCGTCTAAGACCCGTAGGGTAGAGAGGCAAGTCCATACCTTCGCTTTTGGGGCTTTTTTCTTCTTTTGCTTCCGGACTTCTGCACTTTTACGCTTCCGCGCTATTTCTGTCCTTTGTTTAAAAGTATTCAAACCTAAAGTAAACTTGATTCTACTTTAGGTTTGATTTAAGGATAACAATATTTTATAATAGTGTCCATGGAAACTATTTACAAACGGACGGTAATTGATGAACTAAGTAAATATCTGGATACGGACGACATAATAGTTCTGCATGGGGCGCGGCAAGTCGGGAAGACATCAATTCTTCTCTATATCAGGGAAAGGTTAAATAACGAAGGCAAGCGTACGCACCTTATTGATCTTGAGGATTCACGTTTCGTAAAAATCCTTGATGCCGGGGTTGGGGAATTTATCACTCATCTCAGGGAAGATGGGGTTCTGCCTTCAGGGGAAAAAAACAAAGTCATTGTCTTCATTGACGAGATTCAGTATCTTAAAAACCCCTCCTCTTTTCTGAAAATAGCAGCCGACCACCATAAAAATATTAAGCTCATTGTCTCAGGGTCTTCAAGTTTTGCCATAAAGTCAAAATTCAGGGATTCTCTTGCCGGCAGGACTGTAAATTTTGAGGTTTATCCTCTCTCTTTCAGGGAACTTCTTTTATTTAAGGGGTATCATTTTGAAGAAGGTTCTCAATATACCCGGAAGAAGACCGACGAACTCAAAGTGCTGTTCAGGGAATATGCGCTTTATGGCGGATACCCGAAAATTGTGTTGACCCCTGATCTCGACAGAAAGGAAAAATATCTCCAGCAGATTATTGACACCTATGTTAAAAAAGATATAAGGGATCTGGCTAATGTCAAGGATGTGGAGAAATTCAATAAACTCCTTGAAGCGCTTGCATCGCAAAGCGGCCAGATGCTCAACGTGACCGAACTCTCAAACATCACAAAGATCGCAAAACAGACGGTAGAAAAATACCTTTTCATACTTGAAAACACCTATTTGCTTAAGCTAATTAGACCATTCAGCAAAAATATCCGCTCGGAATTATTCAGGCTGCCGAAGATATTTTTTTATGATACAGGGCTTATGCAGATGTTATGGCTGAAGGGCTTGCAGAAGGAGCTGATAGGCGTTGTGTTTGAAACCGCAGTATTTTCAGAGCTTGTGAAAAAGTACGATCAAAACGCCGTGTTTTATTGGAGAACGAAGGACAAACGGGAGATAGACTTCATCCTTAAGGTCAGAAATTCCATTCTTCCTATCGAGGTGAAACTGAATTTCGGTCAGTTTAACCCCTCAACCATACAGTATTTTAACAGTCATTACGGGATAAAAAGATACAATGCTGTCGGGCTGAATGGAGAAAGAAAGAATGAATTCTATGTGCATCCATGGGATGTGTGATATGCCGGTTGCCGGACATCGATATGGTGATGCTTCTTCTAAAGATGAGGATGGAAATTTCACGCTTGCATGCTTTTATGCTTCTGCAGTGTTGCGCTCCCGCACTTCTGACTTGGACCTGACCCCGTTCCGTTTCCTCATGTATCTTTCAAACATATCCAAAAAGTCACAATCGTTGCCTCATCCTCTCATGTCGGCAACTTCAACATATTATTGCATAATCTTATCACTATTTCATTTCGTGATATGATTATCTTATCAACCCTCAATGCGCTCCCACTGGGCATCAGGACAATGGTCGAAGATGTGGAATTCTGGCGTACTGTCCGCAAAGATCAAACCTACCAATGCCAACATATGAGAAGGGATTGCGCAATCTGGGTTTCAAGAAGATAATCGTGCTCAAATGATCTCACTGCTTATCTCTGACTCTATGGAACCGGAATCCTCTTTCGGGTGTATTTCTAATACTTCTTCTCCTTCTTAACCACCTTCCAAGCTATTATAAAATTTGGCCCCTCTCAAATGTCCACTTTATGCCCTTATCAAGACATTTTTTCTTCCTATGAAGAAATCCTCAGGATATAAGAAGTCCATTTACTTTCTCATACGCCCGACGCATGATTATATCTTTGTCATCTCTTTCTGCTGCTTCAAGAAAATCTGCTTACCATTTGGTCATTATCCTCTGTTCAAATATAGCCTGTGCTGCTTCCTCGCCTCTCTCTTTGAAACTCTTCAGATCAAGATAAAGCTGGATGTCAGATTTCACACTCTTTTTTGATTGCTGTCTCCATCTGGTTCTCTGAAAGGCCAGAATAGAAAGAAAAGCTCTGATTCTTTTCATAAGAATAGTTCTTGACCCATTGATTGAGCACCTCTTCAGGTGTGATAAGATAGAAGCTCTTGGAAAATGTTACCTAAATCTTACCTGATAAAGCATTTTTTCTTTTTTAATCCGTTGTATTACGTGAGTTCGAATCTCACCCCCTCCGCCAGAACTTCTTGTTAAAGTTAATCCTGGACTTGATTAAAAGTTGCAAGTTTTTTAGCTTCTTTGATAAGCTTTTTGTGTGGATAAGGGGACAATC
>JAGVMY010000081.1 GCA_020053565.1 Thermodesulfovibrionales bacterium | reverse complement strand
CTTCGGGAATCTCTCCCAGATGACACCAGCGCTTGGCCTTTCCCCGGTTGACGCCCCTTTCTTGAATGCCCACCAGAGAGAAAGTACGAATGCCGCCACTCCGATCAAAGCATTCTGCGAGAACTTGATAATAACCCCTGTCTTCATTGCTGCCTCGCTTACAAGGGCACCTGCTGCTACCACAGAGCCACTCGTATCGAGGGTTCCTCCGAGCCAGGCCCCTCCGACGATCTCGGGAATGCCGAATGCTTTAATAGCAATGGGCATCAGTACCATCATCGGAACCGCGCAAATCAGGATGATCGAAGCCGTCTAGGAGAGCTTTTTCTTATCACCCTCTATTGCACCGCAGGTGGCGATAGCCGCTGAGACTCCGCAGATGGCAACACCTGAGGAGAGGATAGCGGCAAAGTCGTCATCTACGCCGAGTTTCCTTGCAAACCAGAAACAGAAGTACCAGACTACAAACACAACCAGGAGAGCCTGGATTATTCCGAGGGCTCCTGCCTGGAGGATCTCGAAGAAGAGGACACCTGCCCCTAAGATCACCAGACCTGATTTGATGTAATATTCAGTCCTGACGGCAGGCATTAGCCATTCAGGCACGCCAACTGTGTTACTGATGAGAAGACCGATAGCCAGTGCAAAAATAACATACTCAATTCCCCAGTCAGTGGGTAACGCATTACCGGCCATAAAGCGTGAGAGCCATGCGAGGAAGAAGACTATAGGGAATCCTACAATGAATTTGCCGAGCGGGACACCCCCTAAAAACTTGAGACCGATTGTGGCTATGATGAGATAGGCTATCCCGATTATGACGAACTTGGAGATATTTTCCCCGGCAAAGACCTTGCCGGGTACAGCCCTGGCATGCCCTCCTATCTCTTTTCCAAGCTCTCCTATAAGACCGCCAATCCTTTCAACCTTGCCAGCTGCTTCCGCAATAGCCTTCCTGTCCTTCTTGGTGATAGCCTCTTTTAGCGCCTGGAGCCTGTTTACAGCTCCTACTTCTCCTTTAGCTTCAGCATCCTTTATAAGAGTGTCTGTTAATTGAATCCATTTATCAGCTCGACTCTCAATCTGCCCACCTGTCGCCCATTTGAAGGATGGAACGGTAATCTTTTTCAGGTCTACCACCTTCCAGGTGTAGAAGGCGAGGACAATTACGATAATGAGAAAACCGATCCAGACAGCAAGCCAGTCCTCGTTCTTCCAAAGGGCTGATAACTTACTACCTCCTTTTTCTGCCATATCTAAATACACCTCCTCTTAGAAGATCAGATATTAAGAAACAAGAAACACCCCTTACCCTGATTTCTCATTAACCCTGATCATCACCTCCTTTGTATGTATCATTTCTCGCGAGAGTATTTATTCACTCAATTCACTCAGTCTTAGCCTCTTGCTCATTGAGCCAAGAAAACAAACTTGTCCTTTTGTATAATCGTGACTTTCATCTTAGTATAATAATATTATCACTAAATTGCACTTTGTCAAGTTTCTTTATTTTTTGAAACATTCCAGTTAACTTATTTTTCTCCAGGGAGATAGTCCTCCTCGTTCCACCCAACCCAGGAGTAATCGTGCATCGTCACTCGGTACCCCAGAGTAGAAAGAAGTGGGTATGGGCCGCCGGTCTGGTTTCCAGTCCTACAGGTCAGGATGATTATTTTGTCTTTCTTGATCCCCTTGGATTCAAGCAATGCCTCAAGCTCCTTTGGTGATATGAGGTAGCCATCATTTACAAACTTCCCTAAGGGGATGTTCTGCCTCGAGAGATTTGTGCTTTTTGGGAATTAACTTGATAATAGCCTGGAGGTTTTCTTTATTGGTATGGCACTGGATGCATTGAGAAGACTGGGTAAGGGCTTGAGAAGACAAGATAAGACTCAAGAAAAAGAAAAACATGAGGCAAGACATATACATCTTACCAATTTTCATTTTCCGCCTCGTAGAAAAGGCTTTAAACCCTTTTCAGGGTCTCTCTCAAAAAATATTTTATATAATTATAACAAACCCATTGCTTCTCTCACCAGCTTCATTGTCTCTTCAGCAGTCTTATTTGCCTTTTCTGTGCCTTTGTTGGCTATATCATAAAGCATATCAGGGTTATTGAGAAGCTCATTGCGTTTTTCCCAGATTGGCTCCATGACCCTAAAAATATTTTTAATAAGAACCCTTTTGCAATCAATACAACCAATGCCAGCAGTTTTACATCCTTCTGCGACTTCTTCCTGCTCTTCTTTTGAGGAAAAGATCTTATGAAGCTGGAATACAGGGGATAACTCTGGATTTCCTGCATCTGTCTTTTTTATTCTTGCAGGGTCAGTAACCATTGTCAGTATTTTTTGCTCAACTTCTTTTGGACTATCAGAGAGGTATATCGCATTTTCGTAACTCTTGGACATCTTCCTTCCATCAACACCCACTACCTTTGGAAACTCAGTAAGTAATGCCTCTGGTTCAGGGAAGATCTCTTTATAAAGATAATTAAATCGCCTTGCAATTTCTCTGCTTATCTCAAGGTGTGGGACCTGGTCAATGCCCACGGGTACATATTTTGCCCTGTATATAATAATATCAGCCGTCTGAAGGAGAGGGTAACCGAGGAATCCGTAGGTGGACAAGTCTCTGTCCTTGAGTTCCTGTTGTTTTTCTTTGTAAGTAGGAACCCTTTCGAGCCAACTGAGAGGTGTAATCATCGAGAGGAGCAAGTGAAGCTCTGCATGGAGTAGGAGCCTTGACTGAATGAATATTGTGCATTTTTCCGGATCGAGGCCTGCTGCGATGAAATTCATAAGAATGTCTTTTGTGGATTCCTTTATAATTGATGGGTCCGCATATCCTGTGGTAAGTGCATGCCAGTCTGCGACAAAATAATAACAGTCATAGTTATCTTGAAGTTGCACCCAGTTACGAAGTGCTCCTACCAGGTTTCCAAGGTGCAATTTGCCACTTGCCTGCATGCCACTGAGAACTCTCTCTTTGTTCATTTCTCTCTCCTCCCCTAAAATATCTGTAAAAAAAATAAAAAGAGATTCACAAGGGGCATAACAAAGTAGTTTGCGATGCCTGTTGCAATAAGAATTAAGACTATAAAAAAACCAAATGGCTCAATTTTGCTGAATGAAATAGCCTGCCTGTAGGGAAGAAAACCTGTCAATACCCTGCCACCATCAAGAGGAGGGATTGGGAGCATATTAAATGCAGCGAGGACAACATTGATAATCACACTTGATGTACATATCATTACTAAGGGTTTTAGTACAGTTGTACTCAGGGCTTCAGGCAATAAAACTGACATGGGAATAATGAGTAACTTGAGTATGAGGATGCTGATGATTGCCAGGAGTATATTTGTTATCGGACCTGCAGCCGCTGAAATAGCCATGTCCCTTTTGGGATTTTTAAAGTTCATGGGATTTATAGGGACGGGTTTTGCATATCCAAAAACAAACTGACCATTCGTAAATATTATGAGTGCAAGAGGCATCACTATCGTGCCGATTATATCGATATGTGCAATCGGATTCAATGTAAGCCTTCCCATCATCTTTGCGGTTGGATCACCCAGCTTGTTCGCAACAAACCCATGCGACACTTCGTGAAAAGTAATAGCGATCAATATGGGGAACGCTGATATGATGATCTGTCTTGCAACAGTTGAGAAATCCAAAATAGTATTGCCTTTCTAAATAGGGTGCAGAATCTGGTCAATCACTGTTCTTGCCGCAACAAGTGGATCAATGAAGGCACTGTCCATATCGTATTCAAGGTCTCTTTTGTTCGATAAATAAGTAATGCGGTCCTGCATCCTGTCACGCAGGAATCTTAAATAGTCGGTTTCTCTTGTTGGTTTGTATTTTTTATCATAATCGTCGCCAAACAACTCTTTTCCATTTTTAGGGAGGAGGAGTCCCTGAAATGCCTTCCACTCTCTCCATTCAATTGTCCCTCGTAATAACTCTGTCACAATGGAGAGCGAAAGCTCCTTTGGAATGTTAATCAGATTATCTGGCATACCAAAGGCATGTGTATTCATGATGTAGCATTCAGTTCCCAGCTTAAATAATTTTTTGAATTGCATACAATCCTCTAAAAGAGGGTGAACCCTGAATGGGTTTGCAAAAGGCTCGATTACTAATTTTTCAAGCTCCTTAGGGTCAACATTTTCTACCCCTTTTGCACGCATCGTGCTCAGGGATGCCCCCATGGCTACCGCAAGGCCTACCGAATTCACTTTACAGATAGGTGGGATGCTTGTGTCTTTTTGCAGCCAGATAACTTTACCAGGTCTTTCGCAGAAATTCGTATGGTTAAACATGTCTCTTGATTTTATACAACGGCCGTTATCATTCCTGATATCTGCGCATACTAACTTTGTACTGCCGTCAGGAAGTTCTGTGACAGCCACATTCTGTGCTGAATAGAAATATTTGATATCAGGGTCATCAAATTCAACTGCATCGGTCTTATCAAAGAGACTCGGCTCAAGGGCAACAGAAAAATCATTTTGCAGGTCTATCAAAAATGCATCGTCGTGAATAACAGTAACCTTCTCGTCTTTCCGTAATGTCCCTGCATGATCGTGGCTATTGGTTATTGAAGATTTTCCAGAACCTGACAGCCCGAATACGGCTACCGAAGGTTTATTGCCAATCTTCTTGATGCCGCCATGGCAGGCAACCATATTCTGGCGAACACCTATAGTCCAGGCGAGAGTTAATGTGCCTTTTTTCCTTTCACCAAAATATCTCAATCCCAAAATAGCAATGCAGTTTTGCATTTCGTCTATAATCACAAGGCCATTGGGGAACTCAGGATGTGACCACTCAGGGTCTGCAAGTATGATTATATCAGGCTCATCTAATACGCGGGATTTCTTATAAAGGTCTGTCCATGGCTTCATCCAGGGAGTAAAGTTTAGTCCCCAATCAAGCATGTTTTTTGCGTCAGTTGCAGGACTTAAAAGATGTGCCTTCACCATGAAGTTAGGATGTAACCCTATAATTCCTTCAAGCCATAATCCCTCGCGGCGGTTTAAATTGTAGATAGCCTCTCCTAACAAACCGAGAAATTTGTCCCTGTCCTTACCCATTTCCCGAACCAATCGTCTTGCCCGTGCCGTGCGTCCAACAATCCCTCCGTCATTAGAGACAAGAATCTTCGCGTTTTTAGGAAGTCCAAACTGCTCAGGTTTGTACATAGGTTCAGAAGCTGCAACGACTTCCGGTTGTTTTATCGCAAGTCTATAGAGTTCCGCCATCGTTGTTTTTCTCACAGAATTCGCAAAAAGTGCGCTTTCAATATAAGCCCTCCATGGAGAACCTGGAATCTTGTGCCTAGTTGCCATATTACTCCCCTTCCAGAAATTTAGATTTTAATTTCCGACTTAAAATAAAAATATACTTGTTATAGAAAGGTATTGTCAAGGTATGGTAAAGAGGTATATAATTGTTAATTAAATCATGGCTTCTATAGTCATCATCCCTGCCCGTTATCACTCGACCCGTTTTCCGGGAAAGCCCCTTTGCCCTCTCATGGGAAAACCATTAATCCAGCATGTATATGAGAATTCAAAAAAAGCACATCTGATAGATGATGTGTTCGTTGCAACAGACAGCGAGACTATAGTGGAGAGTGTTTTGTCCTTTGGAGGAAAGGCGGTGATGACATCGATTACCCATTCCTCAGGTACGGACAGGATTGCAGAAGTTGCAGCTATGATGAATTATGATATAATTGTCAACGTGCAGGGAGATGAGCCTCTTATAAAGCCTCAGATGATCGATGATGTGATTTCTCTCCTTGATGACAAAAGAGCTTCTATTGGTACTCTGATGAAAAAGATAGAAGACCCCATGGAAGTCTTGGATCCAAATGTTGTCAAAGTTGTTTTTGATAATGAGGGATTTGCCCTCTATTTTTCGAGGGCGCCTATACCTTTCTACAGGGATGAATGGAAAATTCATAGCAAAGAGCAATCCGCCTCAGGCGGAGCAAAGAGCAAAGACTTTAAAAGCATCTTCGAAATTCGAAATTCGAAATTCGAAATTCGAAATTTTCACTGTTATAAACATATTGGTATTTACAGTTACAGGAAGGAAGCACTTATTGCACTTTCCAGAATAGAACCGACAGAACTCGAGCGGATAGAGAAGCTCGAGCAGTTGCGGGCACTTGAAAATGGAATGAGAATTAAGACAAAGGAAACCTTCTTTGAAACATATGGGGTTGATACCCCTGAAGACTTAGAAAGGGTAAAAAAATGTCTAAGTACATCTTTGTAACAGGTGGTGTTGTTTCATCACTCGGTAAGGGTATTGCAGCTGCTGCGATCGGTGCACTCCTTGAGACAAGAGGATTAAAGGTTACCATTCAAAAATTAGACCCTTATATCAATGTTGATCCCGGGACACTGAGTCCATTTCAGCATGGAGAAGTCTTTGTCACTGATGACGGTGCCGAAACAGATCTTGACCTTGGACATTACGAGAGATTCACGTCAATAAGGACAACACAGGTAAATAATTATACAACTGGAAAAATCTACTACAATGTCATTACAAAAGAGAGGCGTGGGGATTACCTCGGAGAAACCGTGCAGGTTGTCCCACATATTACTGATGAGATAATTCGAGCGATAAAGTCCGTAAGTAACGACTATGATGTGGTAATAGTTGAAATCGGTGGAACTATTGGTGATATTGAGAGCCTGCCTTTTCTGGAGGCGATAAGGCAGTTCCGATATGATGTGGGCAGAGAAAATGTGCTCTATGTGCATCTTACCCTTGTCCCCTATATAAAATCATCAGGTGAACTGAAGACAAAACCCACACAGCACAGTGTGAAAGAATTCAGGGAGATAGGTATTCAGCCAGATATACTTTTATGTAGAACTGACAGACTACTTCCCCCTGAAGTAAAAAAGAAGATTGCGCTTCACTGTAACCTTGATGGAGATGCGGTCATCGCTGCAAGGGATGTTGAGACGATATATGAAGTTCCAATTGCATTGCATAATGAAGGGCTCGATTACATTATCGGGAAGAAGCTCAACCTGAATTTTCATGACCTGGATCTCACCCTGTGGGAAGATATTGTAAGAAAGATAAAGGAACCAAAAAATGAGGTGACTATTGCAATAGTCGGAAAATATACCGGTCTTAAAGATTCGTACAAGAGCCTTATAGAAGCCCTTACCCACGGTGGTATTGCAAATGATGCGAGAGTGAATCTTCAATGGATTGATTCAGAAGAGATAGAAATCCATGGGCCAGAGAGGCATCTCTCTGAAGCTGATGGAATTCTTGTGCCGGGAGGATTTGGATACAGAGGGATTGAAGGGAAGGTAGAAGCGATACGATATGCACGTGAAAAAAAGATACCATATTTCGGGATTTGTCTTGGGATGCAATGTGCGGTAATCGAGTTTGCGAGGAATGTGTGTGGTCTCTCCGCAAATAGTGCAGAATTTGATTTATACACTCAAAACCCGGTGATCTATCTTATGGAAAAATGGTATGACTTCAGGAAAAAGAAAGTCGAAGTGCGTTCTGAGAGCTCTCAGAAGGGTGGTACTATGAGACTTGGAGCTTATCCCTGCGTCCTCAAGGAAGAAACCCATGCTTTCAGGGCATATGGTATAAAGGAGATATCTGAAAGGCACAGGCATAGATATGAATTTAACAATGCATACAGGGAAGTGCTCACAAGGCATGGCATGAGGATAAGCGGAGTGAGCCCTGATGGAGAACTTGTAGAGATTATTGAAATAGAGGACCATCCATGGTTCCTTGGTTGTCAGTTCCATCCCGAGTTTAAATCAAAACCAACAAACCCGCATCCATTGTTCAGGGCATTTATAGGAGCATCAGTCAGAGAAAAAAGATCGTTATTCCCTTACCTGGAAATCAGTGCGAAAGAGAAGAGTAGAGGCGCTTAGATAATGCATCATTACAGTTACGTTATCTGGATTAAATAATGACGAGAGAAATAACTATAGCAGGTATAAAGCTTGGAGGGAATAATCCTCTTTTCATAGTCGCAGGTCCATGTGTGATTGAAAATGAGGATATTGTATTTTCTACTGCAGAAAGACTGAAGGAAATATGCAAAGGGTTTGCCCTTCCCCTTTTATTTAAGAGCTCTTATGATAAAGCAAATCGAACCTCTCTTTTTTCTTTCAGGGGACCTGGCATTGAAAAAGGATTAAGGGTCCTCTCTGATGTTCGGAGCAGATTCGGCATCCCTGTTATTTCTGACGTCCATTCCTTAGAAGAGGTGAAGTTAGCTTCGGAAGTTCTCGATGTTCTTCAAATACCTGCTTTTTTATGTAGACAGACAGATCTAATAGTTGCTGCGTCGAAAACCGGGAAACCTGTAAATATAAAAAAAGGACAGTTTCTCGCACCATGGGATATAAAAAATATAATCGAAAAGTTTATATCAACAGGAAATCATAATCTATTCATTACAGAACGCGGTACTTCTTTTGGGTACAACAATCTTATTGTAGATTTCAGAGGATTGTCTATAATGAGGTCTTTCGGATACCCTGTGATTTTTGACGTTACCCATAGCCTTCAGCTTCCAGGTGGACAGGGAAGTTGTTCAGGGGGACAACGGGAATTTGCTGAACCACTCATAAGAGCTGCAGTGGCAGTAGGAGTCGATGGTTTATTTATGGAGGTTCATCCAGAACCAGATAATGCATTGTGTGATGGACCAAATATGATTCCATTAGAGAGTATGCCTCACCTTTTGACGACAATTAAAAATATTCATAATGCAGTCTTTCCTCAAGGTTAAAAAGTAGACCTCAAAAAAAGTGCAGTTCAGGTTCATACTCGACAAAATGGTTGATAAATGCTTTAAAAGATGGTTTCTATGAGATATAATAACCTTTACTCTGAAGAGTAGAGATGGTAGGGATAGAAATTGAGCAAGAAATAAAAAGTAGATGCAAAGGGATACTATGGAAAACATTCTTGATATCGCAAAAAGGGTCTTAAGGATTGAGGCAGAGGCTGTCAATGGCTTGATCGAAAAGCTTGACAGTAATTTTGAGAAGGCTGTTGAAATTATTTACAACACTAAAGGCAGAGTCGTGGTGACTGGCATGGGAAAATCAGGACTTGTAGGGAAAAAGATAGCAGCGACACTTGCATCAACAGGTACACCTGCATTTTTTCTTCATCCTGCTGAGGCAAGCCATGGAGACCTTGGTATGGTTACAGAAAGGGATATTGTTATCGCCATATCAAACAGTGGAGAGACAGAGGAACTTGTTGGGTTGATACCTTTTTTGAAAAGGTTCAACTTAGCGTTAATTTCCATGACTGGAAATCAAAACTCTACTCTTGCGAGGGCATCCAATATCTCACTTGATATATCGGTGAAAGAAGAGGCATGTCCCCTTGGAATTGTTCCTACTGCATCGACAACTGCAACCTTAGCACTTGGAGATGCACTCGCAGTTGCGCTCCTTATAAAGAGAGGGCTCAATAAAGAGGACTTCGCATTTTTCCATCCCGGCGGAATTATTGGTAAAAAGCTTTTTATTAAGGTTAAAGACCTCATGCATACAGGTGAAACTCTTCCTATAGTATTGCCGCATACACCTATGATAAAAGCTGTGGTGGAAATTTCATCTAAAAGGCTTGGAGTAACGATAGTTACTGATAGTGATAACAGAATTGCGGGTATCATCACAGATGGAGACCTGAGAAGAGGCATAGAGAAATGGGGCAAGGCATTTTTTGATATGATGGCAGGAGAAGTCATGTCAAAAAATCCGAAGATTATCTTGGAAGACGAACTTGCAGCAAAGGCACTCTCCATTATGGAAACCTATTCAATCACTTCACTTATCGTTCCTGATGATGAGGGCAGGGCAAGAGGCATAATCCACTTACACGATATATTAAAGCAGGGAATAGTGTAACAGCGTGAAGGGGAATAAAATAAAAAGAAAAGAGCTTACCAGGATCGCTCAAGGTATCAGGCTCCTCATCCTTGATGTTGATGGTGTACTTACTGATGGAAGTATTATTCTTGATAACAAGGACAACGAGTTTAAGGTTTTTCATGTGCGCGATGGGCATGGAATAAAAATGCTGATAAGGGCTGGAATTCACGTTGCGATTATTACAGGCAGATATTCAAAGGTTGTTGAAAGAAGGGCTCATGAGCTTGGAATTACAGAGGTCTATCAGAAATCCCATGATAAGAGAATTGCATATCGCCAGCTGGTCGAAAAATATTCTATTGATGAAAAAGAGGTTGCATATATTGGAGATGATATTGTTGATATCCCCCTTTTAAAGAGATCAGGGTTTCCAGTGGTTGTTGCAGATGCTGATGATGAGGTGAAGGCTGTTGCAGCGATGATCACAAAAAACAGGGGTGGTAAGGGAGCTGTCAGGGAAATATGTGATTTTCTTCTTAAGGCAAAAGGACTGTGGGAAGACATTATAGATGAGTATTCTAAAGTTTAACCTCCCGATATTTCTTACTCTGAGCAGAATTGTTCTTATTCCGGTTTTTGTATTCACCGTCTATCACCATCCGCTATTCGGTGCCATTGTATTCGGTATTGCATCAATGACAGACCTCCTTGACGGGTATCTTGCAAGACGTACAGGTCAGATAACGAAGTTCGGGATTATACTTGACCCGATTGCGGATAAATTCCTGGTAATATCTGCCCTGATTGTGCTCGTTGACATGGAGAGGCTGCCTGCGTGGATAGCGATTGTCATAATTGTGAGAGAGTTTCTTGTCACGGGTCTGAGGGTAGTTGCCCTTTCAAAGGACATAATAATCCCTGTTGAGATGGGTGGAAAGATAAAGACAGCTACACAGATCTTCGCAGTTCTCTGTCTCATCCTGATGGGAAGTATTTATGACATTGATCTTTATGATATCGGGATGATACTTGTCTGGATAGCACTCGTACTCTCTGTTATATCGGGAGTCAGGTATACAGTCTCTTTCTGGAAAAGGATATGAAAATAGCTCTCATTATAATCTTTACATTTATCTTAGGGTCAATTCCCTTTGGTGTCATCATTGCAAGGGTTAAAGGGGTTGACCTTAAGAAGGTAGGGAGTGGCAACATAGGCGCAACAAATGTCCTGAGGTCGCTTGGCAAATGGCCTGCTGCGTTAACCCTTCTTGGAGATGTGCTTAAAGGTACTGCTGCGGTTGCAATTGGGAGTTACTTTGAAATCGGGATATTTTATGAAGGTCTTGCCGGTCTGTCAGCAATCTTAGGGCATAACTTTTCACTGTTTCTGGGGTTCAGGGGAGGAAAAGGTGTTGCGACAAGCTTCGGAGTGCTGAGTATTTACTCTCCACAAACAGCCCTGTTTACATTTATAATATGGCTGGTGGTTGTTATACTTACAAAATATTCATCCTTGGGAGCACTTGTGTCATTTGGACTTTTGCCGGTATGCATTGCACTCTTGGACAGTAAGGAAAAACTTCCTATCATCATTCTCATTACATTATTAATTATCATACGCCATATAGATAATATCCACAGGCTGATAAAGGGTACTGAAAGGAAAATAGGGCAACGGGCATGAAAAAGCTCTTTTCCTTAATCTTTTTATGTCTGTTCCTTATACCTGTTCTATCCTCAGGAGAAGATTTATATGAAGAGCAGCTTAATAAGGGAATTAGAAATTCAGAGCCTTACGCATATGTACTCATAAAGCAGTCAAAGGCAGATACTGCCCATGCAAAGGAGATCCTTAGAAAGGCATTAAGATATTCACCTGACCTGCCCGCGGTATATTTTGAATTATCAAAGGCCAGTCTCTCATTCTCGACAGACGGAATATTTGAAGTAGTTGATTATATGCTTCAAGGTATATCGGCATATCAGCGGAACTTCTGGTGGTCTTTTACAATGGTAGGTTCTTTGTATATGAGTGTCATCATCTCTTTTATTATCTCAGTAATCATTATTATTTTCATAAGGCTCTCCAGTGATCTTCGATTGCTTTCTCATGATATAGAGGAGGTCAGGACGAAGACACTGCTTCTCCTTGTGCTCGCATTTGCACTCACAGGTCCCATCTTTTTAATAGGGGGTTTACTCTTTATACTTGGCCTGTATCTTAAAAAACGGGATAGAATAGTCCTTTTTTATGGAGTGGACAGGCGTATTAAACACTGGGCGTACAGATGCAAAAGGTGCGGTACAATACTCTGTAACAAATGCGAAAAACATATTCTGTGGGGTCGCATGTGCATGCAATGTTACCGTTCATTAGTAAAACTTGATGAGCTTGATGCGAAAGAAAGAGTTTCAAGGCTTCTCACCGTGTATGAATATCAGAAGCAGAGAAGGGACATGATAAAGATTATCTCCTATATACTTCCTGGATTGGCTCAAATATATGCGGGGGATGTCTTATATGGCTTGCTCTTTTTATGGACATTTTTGTTTTTCCTGTGTATCCCTGTAATGAATTCACTATTTTTAACAGAGACATTCTCTTTCTCACATCTCTGGCTGAATTGGAGCTCATTAATCCTTCTGATTGCAGTATATTTTTTATCTAATATTATTACCAGACGGAGGCTTGACAAGGGATGGCTTTAAAGGGTTCACTCAAAGATTTTGCTCTTGCAGACATACTTCAGCTGATTTATTTCCAGCGTAAGACCGGTGTGCTCGCACTTGAAGGCAGGATGGATAGGGTAAGGCTTCTGTTCATCGATGGGAATATTGTAGGTGCAGAATCAAAGAGGAGGATAGAGGAAAACCGACTCGGCAAGGTGCTTGTAAAGAAAGGAATTATAAAAGACGAAGATTTGCAGTCTGCACTTGAAGAGCAGCCAAGTTCAGGTGTGAAACTCGGGAACATCCTCATGAAGAAAGGGGTTGTCACAAAGGAACAAATACTGGAAATCCTGACAGGCCAGATAACCGAAACAGTTATTCAGATATTTGGATGGAAAGAAGGTACCTATGAATTTACACCACAGGGAGTCCCTGTTGATAAGGATCTCCCCATATCCTTCGACATACAGCACATGCTTACGGAAGGGATGAGAATAGTTGATGAATGGGCTCTTATCGAAGACGAATTAACACTCGATACTGTATTCATAAAAAAAGAAGAAGGCATTGCAGGTTTGACCGAAGAGGAAGAAGAAATTTTAGCGTATGTAGATAGTGAAAATGATTTGAGTACCATAATAGATATCAGCGGAGAGGATGATTTTGTGGTGTCAAAGGCCCTTATTTCCCTTATGGAAAAAGGGGTGATAGAGCCTAAGGCTGCAATTCCTGTTGTTGAGGTGCCTCAAGTAGAAGTAAAGAAACCATTATTGTCTTATCATTTTCTGCCTATATTGGCCATTGTGGTCTCATGCATAGTCTCCCTGTTTCTTGTTGTTTTTCACAGGGATGATGTATTCAAAAAATTCAATGCATCACAGACAATTGAAGACTTTAGATTTATGATAGAAGCGTATAAATTCGAACATGGTTCATATCCTAAGCCACTCGATGTACTATCAAACAAATTAGACCCATGGGGAAGACCCTATATTTACAGAAGCAATGAAAATACATTTACCGTATTAAGCATCGGAGCAGATGGTAAAGAGGGGACATCAGACGATATTTACTGACCGGAAATTCTCCAATTGCATTATTGAGAGTATGGGTGGTCATTGATGAAGGAGAAAAAGGCTGTTGTTCTCCTTAGCGGTGGAATTGATTCTTCAACAATGCTTGCAGTTGCACAATCTGAAAAGCATGCGTTATATGCCCTGAGTTTTGATTATAACCAGCGGCATAAGAGAGAACTCGAGTCTGCGAGAATGGTTGCTTCAGTCTTCGGGGTTCAGAAACATTTCGTTATAACATTTGACCTCAGAGATATTGGAGGCTCAGCCCTTACGTCGGACATTGAAGTGCCGAGAGACCGTGAAGTGTTAAGCGTGAAGCGTGAAACGATAAAATCCGAAATCAGAAATCAGAAATCTCAAATTCCAGTCACCTACGTTCCAGCGCGCAACACAATATTTTTATCATTTGCCCTCGCATGGGCAGAAGTTCTTAAGGCAGAGAGTATTTTCATAGGTGCAAATGCCATAGACTATAGCGGCTATCCTGACTGTAGACCAGAGTATCTCAGGGCCTTTGAGGAGATGGCAAACCTTGCAACGAAAGCATCTGTCGAGGACCGATTGAGGTTTATCATAAGGGCACCTCTTATCACAATGAAAAAATCAGAGATAATAAAAAAAGGCATTGAACTCGGGCTTGATTATTCATTGACATGGAGTTGCTATGACCCGCAAGAAGAACAGAAGACAGAAAACAGAAAACAGAAGAAAGTCTCCCCCACCCATCCCTCCCCCTTGATGGGGGAGGGTAAGGGTGGGGGTGAAAGTCTGCACCCCGGAATCTACGTTCCCTGCGGAAGATGTGATAGTTGTCATTTTAGAGAAAAAGGATTTACAGAGGCAGGCATAAAAGATCCTTTAATCAAAGGTTAACTATGAGAAAACTAAAAGTTGATTTCGACGAAATCCAGAAGGCTATGGAAGATGTGGTAAGGGATTCATTTGACTACTTCCTTGACCTTGAGACAGGTGAAATTATAGCTCTTTCAGAGGATGTTTTAAGCGTGATGAAATCAAATCTGCATGAAGACGAGTATGATGAGATAGGTGATGACATAGAGTATATAGAGTTTGATGAAGAACCTGAACTGCCTGAGTGGATGGAAGACGAGATGGAGATGATTATGGAGATTCTTTTCAACGAAGAGAGATATGTCCGTATTCCGGAACGACAGTCAGGAGAAGCCTATATAACCATGAAAAATTTTTCAGAAACTCTTTCTGACCATCGACTTAAAGAAAAGCTCTCGGCTGCACTCAACGGGAAAGGCGCATTTGCACGATTCAAGAGCGTTCTGATTGATTATCCAAAGGAAAGAAAAAGATGGCATGGATATAATGCAAAGGCAATGAAAAAAGCAATCATTGATTGGTTGGGGTCTCTGGGGGTAAAGCCAGAACAAACCTATTTAAAAAGGAAAAAGGAGGAGGCAGGCTATGTCAGAGAGATTGAGTTATGAAGAGTTTGTGAAGAAAGCAATCGTCAGTTTAAGGAAAGAAGGATACAAGGGCATTCATTCCGTTTACTCTGGATTTAATAGCGCATTCAAGAAATATTTCAATGATGAAAATCCTGTTGAAGCTACAAACAAATTAGCTCAGGAAGGGAAGATCATAGTGAGGCCTGTCAAAGGTGGTGTGATGCTTTATCTGCCCGAAGAAGCTCCAGCTTCAAGGAATTTAGCCGATGAAGCATTAACAAAGATGGGATTATGAAGCTGACCTTTCTTGGAGGAGTGAGGACAGTTACCGGTTCTTGTTTTTATCTCGAAATCAATAAGTATAAAATTCTTGTTGAAGCCGGGATGTATCAGGGTGAAGGCGCTAATGACGTAAACAGGGCAGCTCTTCATATTCGACCCGAAGAGATTGATTACATCTTTATCACACATGCCCATATAGACCACTCCGGAATACTCCCGAAGATTGTCAGGGAAGGCTTTAAAGGTAAAGTCATCTCAACGTCTGCAACGAAAGACCTGCTTGAGCTAATGCTCTATGACTCTGCACATATCCAGCAAAGTGATGCGGAGTGGCTTACAAGAAAGGCTCTGAGGGCAGGGAAACCACCTGTTTCCCCGCTTTATACCGCAGATGATGTCAAAAATGTCATTCCGCTTTTTGATATAAAACCATATGATAAAATATTCCATCTTGGAAACGGGGTGAAATACAGGTTTCTTGATGCAGGTCATATACTCGGCTCAGCGACGCTTGAATTGTGGTATCAGGATAGCGAGAAGGAAAAGAAAATTGTATTTTCTGGCGACATAGGGAAAAAAGGTAATCCCATAGTCAAAGATCCATTTACCCCTCGAGAATCAGATTTTATCTTGATTGAATCAACCTATGGAAACAGACAGCACAAACCATTAAAAGAGAGCATAGATGAATTGACAGAAGCG
>JAGVMY010000162.1 GCA_020053565.1 Thermodesulfovibrionales bacterium | reverse complement strand
ACAATCAGGCTTCCAATTCCACCACCCTGCCCGTCAACTACAATGATTTTGAGCATAGACATATTAAAGTATAAAGATATTTTGACACTTCTTCAACTCTAAAACTTGACTTTGATATATAACCCATGTTATTAAATAAAAGTTTTGAGCTATGCCCGCTTCGTTTGGGCATTAAAGATAAGGAGAAAATCTTCAGTGGATCTCCCAACGTTTAAAGGTGGCATACACCCTCCTGATAAAAAAGAACTATCAGCAGATAAACCAATAGTAGAAGTAAAACCTCCTCAGAGAGTTCTCATTCCATTAAGCCAGCATACAGGAGCACCCTGTAAGCCAATTGTTACCATCAGTCAGGAAGTCAAGAAAGGTGAGATGATAGGAGAACAAGGCGGATTTGTATCAGCAGCAGTACATTCATCTGTATCCGGGAAGGTAATCGCAATAGGTGAATTTTCTAATATAATGGGAAAGATGGTCCCTTCAGTTGTTATAGAAAATGATGGGAAAGAGGAATGGACACTATTAAAGGATAATCCAGACTATATGAACCTCTCTCCAGATGAAATGAAGGAGAAGATAAGGGCTGCGGGAATTGTTGGCCTTGGTGGTGCTGCTTTCCCAACCTTTGTAAAGCTTTCACCTCCGAAAGAAAAACCTATAGAGATTGTCATTCTCAATGGAGCTGAGTGTGAACCGTATCTGACTGCCGATTACCGATTAATGCTTGAAACGCCAAAGGAGATTATTGAAGGGCTGAAGATATTAATGCGTGTATTAGGTGTGAACAAAGGATTTGTGGGGATAGAAGATAACAAACCTGCTGCGATAAAAACAATGGAAGAGGCTGTGAAAGGACAGGAAAATATAAGGGTATGTGGCCTTGAGACAAAGTATCCTGAAGGTGCGGAAAAGATGCTCATAAAGGCACTCACTGAAAGAGGTGTCCCGCCTCGGGGTCTTCCTATGGATGTAGGGGTTGTTGTTCAGAATGTCGGAACAGCCTTAGCTATCTATGAGGCAGTACGATACGGGAAACCTTTAATAGACAGGGTTGTAACCGTAACAGGTGAAGGTATTAACGAGCCCAGGAACCTGATGGTAAAAATAGGAACACTGGTATCTCAACTCATTGATGAGTGTGGAGGGTTTAAGAACGGAACCTTAAAGGTTATTGCAGGAGGCCCTATGATGGGCTTTGCCCTTCCCTCTCTGGATGTGCCAGTCACAAAGGGCACCTCAGGGATAGTCGTATTGCCGGAAAGTGAGATAATTCATGTTGAGGACTTCAAGCCCTGTATAAGATGCAGCAGATGTATTGATATATGCCCGATGGGGCTTATGCCCTCGATGCTCAGTACTTATTCAGAAAAAGGCTTTTATGAAGGCTCAAAGGAATATAATCTATGGGACTGTTTTGAGTGTGGCTCGTGCGCATTTGTCTGTCCTTCAAAAAGGCCGATAGTGCAGTTTATAAGGCTTGCAAAATCAATGACAAAGCCATGAAAAATAAGAATAGTGATCAGATACAGGATACAGGATGCAAGATACAGGATATTAAAAATCATGCATCATACATCGTGCATCATGAAATTGTCGGAGGGTAGATGGAGGCAGTAAAAAAAGAACATCCCTTAATCGTATCAATCAGCCCTCATATTAAAGACGAAGAGAGTGTAAGCCGTATCATGTGGACAGTGAGCCTGTCCCTCCTCCCAGCTCTGTTAATGGGAGTTTATTTCTTCGGACCGAAGGCTTTGTTCGTTACTGCCCTCTGTATTATCTCTGCAATCCTCTCAGAGCATTTTTTCCAGAAGGGTCTTAAAAGAAAACTAACCACCAACGATGGGAGTGCATTTCTCACAGGGCTTCTCCTTGGAATGAATCTCCCTGCATCCCTATGGTCGTTTAATCCATTCACCATTCATGTGCCGATAATAGGCTCCATTGTCGCAATAGTCATCACAAAACAACTCTTTGGAGGACTCGGCTATAACATATTCAATCCTGCACTTATAGGGAGAGCCTTCCTGATGATGTCATGGCCGAGGGCAATGACATTATGGAATGAGCCCACAGCAGCATTTGTGGCATTTGATGCAAAGACAACAGCAACACCTCTGATGATATTAAAAGAAGATGGCATTGGAAGATTAATAGAGGTTTTCGGAGATAAGCTCAATCTTTATTCACAGCTTCTTGTCGGCCACAGGGCAGGTTCTATTGGTGAAACCTCAATAATAGCCTTGTTGTTTGGAGCAGCATTTCTCATCTATAAAAAGTACATTACATGGCATATACCCGTATCGTTCCTCGGGACAGTAGCAGTTCTCACCTGGATCTTTGGAGGAAAAGGGACAGGTCTTTTCACCGGTGATCCGATATTACACTTACTCAGTGGAGGACTTATGCTCGGTGCATTCTTCATGGCAACAGACTATGTAACATGTCCTTCTGTGAGAAAAGGGCAGATTATTTTTGGTATCGGATGTGGCGCTCTTACCGTTCTCATAAGGCTGAAGGGCGGTTACCCCGAGGGTGTTATGTTTGCAATACTCCTCATGAACTGTTTTGCACCACTGATTGACAGGGGCGTGAAATCAAGCATATTTGGTGCTATGAAGGAGAAAAAGAGATGAAGGATATGATAAAGATTACCCTCAGCCTGGTTGTTATCTTTATCGCTGCAGGCATTATCATGACAAGCGTTTTTGCCATAACAGCGCCGGTGATAAAGGTAGCAAAAGAAAAAGAGGAGAAAGAGGCGAGACAGAAGATGATGCCAGATGCTGAAAATATTACAGAAGCAGGGATATGGGAGCCATATGGGAAACGCGGAAAATACTTTGAAGGCAAAAAGGAAGGAAAGACAATAGGATACCTTGTTTCTACATACGGCAAGGGATATTCAAGTTATATAAACATACTCGTTTCGGCAGGAAAAGATTTGAAGATAAAGTCAATCAATATACTCGGTCACGGTGAAACACCGGGTCTTGGAGATGAAATTGAAAAAGATTATTTTAAGAAGCAGTTTGAGGATAAAGCACTTGAGCAGATAGAACTTGTGAAGGCAGAAGGCACTGACAAGATTCAGGCCATTTCCGGTGTGACCATATCAAGCCGTGCAGTGACGAACGGAGTAAAGGAAGCCATGAAATTGCTTAAAGAAAAATACGGGGTGGCACAATGAGCAATACTGCACGTTACTGGAATCTTTTCAGAAACGGCATATTTGGAGAAAACCCTGTATTCAGGCTTGCACTAAGCCTTTGCCCTGCAGTTGCTGTGACGAGCGGAGTGAAAAGTGGATTCCTCATGGGAGTAGCAGTTTTATTTGTTCAGACAATGGCGAATGTGACAACCTCCCTTTTGAGAAAATTCATAAATCCAAAGGTCAGGATTCCCACGTATATGTTCATCATTGCCACATGGGTTACTGTTACTGACCTTGCAATGGCTGCCTTTGCACGGGACGTATATGCCCAGATGGGATTGTACATAAAACTCATTGTTGCCTTTGCAATCATCCTTTCGCGGTCTGAGTTGTTTGCAAGCAAGAATAAGGTAGTACCTTCATTTTTTGATGGCTTGGGAATGGGAGTAGGTTTCCTCCTTGCACTCGTTATCATAGGGTTTTTCAGGGAACTCCTTGGTAAGGGGTCATTGTGGGGTATACAAATAATTGATACAAAGCCTCTGTTAATTATGATCCTCCCTGCAGGAGGTTTTTTTGCAATGGGGATTCTGATGGGGTTCTTTAACTGGATAGATATAAAATTTTTTGGTGGCAAGGGTGCCAGCGGTGCTGGCGGCAGCCACGGTTGAGGTTAGACAATGGAATTCACAAAATTATTTGAGCTTCTTATCGCAGCCTCGCTCATAAATAACTTTGTCTTCACACGATACCTCGGTCTCTGCATATTCTTTGGTGTTACAAAGAAGATGGATACCTCAATAGGAATGAGTGTTACTTTTACCTCGGTTATGGTGATAACTGGCGCCCTGAACTGGCTTATCTATAAATTTATCATGACACCACTTGGCCTCGGATTCCTTGAGATTGTCATATTCATCGGAGTTGTAGCATGTTTTGTTCAGGCTGCTGACACAATCATGAAAAAGGTTGCGCCAGGGCTCTATTACAAGCTCGGAATCTACCTTGCACTTATTACCGCAAACTGTATTATACTGGCAGTGCCATTACTTAATGTCTCCGAAGGTTATAATTTTATAGAAAGTCTTTTCTTTGGTTTAGGTTCTGGTATTGGCTTCAGCCTTGCAATGATAATAATGGCAAGCATACGGGAGAAACTTGAGCTCGCAGATGTACCAATATCTTTTCAGGGGTTACCCATATCATTTGTAGTAACTGGCTTGATTGCACTGGCTTTTTTAGGTTTCTCAGGATTGATTACGCTTTAAATGAACAGGTTAATCGGTAAATGGGTGAATAGGTAAATAGGTGAATAAAAGCGTAAAAGGAGTAGCGATAGTGAATGTTTCAACAGTAAAAAAGATAAGTGTAATTACAACGATACTGTTGTTTTTTTCTGCAACTGCTTTGTATGCAGGTGTAGGCGGAGAAATTGATGTATCAGGTCCCATAGACTTAAAACAGCTCTTAATTTTTACATTGATATTCCTGGGTGGATTAGGAGTAGTATTTGGTGTTGGCCTCGCTTTTGCTGCTCAGAAGTTTGCAGTTAAGGTTGACCCTAATGTCGAAAAGGTAAGAGATGTACTGCCAGGTGCTAATTGTGGCGCATGTGGATTTGCAGGGTGTATGGGATATGCAGAGGCTGTTGTTGCAAAACCCGATGTTTCTCCAAACCTTTGCTCGCCTGGAAAGGCTTCTGTAGCAGATGCAATCGCACATATTACAGGGAAAATAGCTGCTGCAGTAGAGCCTAATTTCGCAAGGATTAAGTGTCAGGGCGGATGGAGCAAATCAGTAAAGAAATATAAATACGAAGGCATTCAGGATTGCAGGGCTGTGATACTCGCAGGAGGTGGCGATAAATCATGTAGATACGGTTGTTTAGGCTACAGGACATGCGAGTGGGTATGCCCCTTTGGCGCAATAACCATGACAGATGACTACCTTCCCTTTGTTGACATCACGAAATGCACAGGTTGCAGAAAGTGTGAGGCAGCCTGCCCCACAAAAGTTATAGAAGTGCTTCCTGCATCAAGACAGGTCCTCGTGTCGTGCCATTCAAAGGACAAGGGCGTGGACACAAAGAAAAACTGTCAGGTAGGCTGCATTGCATGCAGTACCTGTGTGAAGGTATGCCCGTTTGATGCACCCCTTGTTGAAAATAATCTCTCAAAAATTACTCTTGATAAATGTAAGGTATGCGGCCTTTGTGTTCCAAAATGTCCTACAAAAGCTATCTTTGACTTTATACCCCACAGGTCAAAGGCTTTTGTTCTGGATCATTGCATCGGTTGTCTGATATGCATGAAGGTATGTCCTGTAAATGCAGCATATGGTGAACACAAGAAATTGCATGTCATTGACCAGACTAAGTGTATCGGATGTGGTATCTGTACAGCAAAGTGTCCTGTGCAGGCAATAGACGGCACATTCAATGCAGCTGAGGTATTTGCAGCAGCGGCAGCTAAGAAGGCTGAAAAAGCTGCGTAGAGCAGTGCCTGTGCATCCACTTATATGAACACGGTTACCCAGTCCCCAGCTATCACCGGCAAGCCAGTCATTGACACACCAAAATTTTTAGACTGGCCCACAGATGGAGAGCTACTAGAACCATCGCTCAGCGAACCTACTGCCAACCTTCTGGATGAGTTTACGACTATTTTAAAGACCCACGGTTTAGATCGACCTTAGAAAATTGTGATCTATCTAATGTCATGTCTCACAAATAACTATGTCGTTAATTATTTGGCCCAATGGAGTTTAAAAAGAAATATCTAAATCTTTGATTTAATCTTTAAAAATTTTCTTTTCCCTACTTTAAATAAATAACTTCCTCTCGCCAGTTTTCCATCAGGGTCATCATGTTTCATGTCGTTAATTGTAACGCCTCCTTGCTTGATGAGCCTTATCGCCTCGCCTGTGCTTGATGTAAGATCAGAAAGCTTCATGATTTTTGGTACCCACATTTTGTCTTCTTCCCATTCAAGCTGAATTTCAAGGACATCATCAGGAACTCCCTTTTCCTTAAAGACATGGTCGAATTCTTCTTTTACCTTAAGGGCTTCATCTCTTCCCCAGTATCTTTCCACTATCTCCATAGCGAGATTTTCTTTTGCATGTTTTGGATGAACTTTGCCATTCTTTATTCCCTCTTTCAATAAATCAAGTTCTTCCATAGAAATATGGCTTAGTAATTCATAATACCTGAGCATGAGTTCATCACTTATGGACATTATCTTCCCGTACATTTCTTTAGCAGGCTCGTTAATGCCTATATAATTCCCAAGGCTCTTACTCATCTTCTTCACGCCGTCAAGACCCTCAAGAAGCGGCATGATCACGAGACACTGTGGCTCCTGCCCATATTCCTTCTGGAGTTCCCTCCCAACAATAAGGTTAAATTTCTGGTCTGTGCCACCAAGTTCCACATCAGCATGAAGTGCTACAGAATCATAACCCTGTATTAATGGATACATGAATTCATGGATGCCTATAGGATTCTGACTGATCCACCTCTGCCTGAAATCCTCTCTTTCAAACATCCTTGCAACAGTATACATGCTAGCAAGGTGTATCATTTCTCCTGAGGTCATTATTGACATCCATTCTGAATTAAAAACGACCTTAGTTTTTTCAGGGTCGAGTATCTTGAATACCTGCTCTTTATATGTTTCTGCATTTTTTAATACTTCTTCTCTTGTAAGCGGCTTTCTCATTTCATTCTTCCCGCTCGGATCACCAATCATTCCTGTAAAATCACCAATGAGAAATATCACCTGATGTCCGAGTTCCTGAAATTGCCGAATCTTTTCGAGCAAAACTGTGTGACCGAGATGGATGTCAGGGGCAGTGGGATCAAAGCCAGCCTTAATTTTGAGGGGCCTCTTTTCTTTATATGATTTTTCGAGCTTCTTAACGAGGTCTTCCTTAACGATTATCTCAACAGCGCCCCTTTTTATTATCTCAATTTGTTTCTCAGGTTGTAACATAGTGGCTATAATAATAAAACTTAAGTGTGATTACCGTCAATCATTTCGTGTTAATTGCTATTCCCTATTGCCAAGACTGACAGAACTTTTAACTTCTAAGGCTCTTGTAGTAAACAATGAGAGTTGTTATTATTTATCATTTAAAAACGATATTTTATCAGAGCTTTTAGAATTAAGGAAAAAGGTTGAGTAATGAAGATAAGAATAAAGAAATATGAAGATGTATCACCAGTAGAATTCCTTGTCTTAAGGGATAAGCTCGGCCTAAGAAGATATAGAAAGACTACTAAACGAGATGAAGAGGAAAGAAAAATTCTCCTTGACCTTGGGTTAAAGAAAATAGAAAAAAAGGGAAAAAATGACTTTATTTCTGTGGGGTACAGGAGAAGGAGATTGAAGATTCTATAAAAAGTTATCGCAAAGAACTATGGTTTAATGTGCCGGCACGCCGGGCTTTTATAAATATTACCACAGAGGTTGAAAAATGTCTCAGGGAAAGTGGCATTAAGGAAGGGCTCGTGCTTGTAAATGCCATGCACATAACCGCATCTGTTTTTATAAACGATGACGAATCAGGGCTTCACCATGACTTTGATGTCTGGCTTGAAAAACTTGCACCGCATGAACCTGTTTCTCAATACCGTCATAATGTGGGAGAGGACAATGCAGATGCACACATGAAGCAACAAATTATGGGAAGGGAGGTTGTGGTTGCTGTAACAGATGGCAAACTGGATTTCGGCCCCTGGGAGCAGATTTTTTATGGAGAATTCGACGGTAGAAGGAGAAAAAGGGTGCTCGTGAAGATTATTGGGGAGTGATAAGTTTTAATGTATAATTTATACAGAGCTTGAGATGATTTTGTATCTTTGTAAAAGAATTACCTGTTCCAATGATCCTTTTAACTGTTATCATTTCCCCTGCCATTGCTATTGCCGATGATAATAGAATAGCAATTAATACAATGACAGAAAATGGCTACTTAGAATAAAAAATAATGAGGCACAGACCATGAGGTCTATGACCTATAGGGAGGTGTGTGATGCCGACGAGAAAAAGGATTGCGATGACTATATCTCTCCCCCCTGATATTGCACAGGAATATGTGACAATGGCAAGGATAAAAGGTGAAACAAAGAGTCAGCTGTTCAGAGAAATGTTTAGCCTCTACAGACAGGAAAAGCTCGAAGATGAATTTTTCAGGCTTCAGAGATATGGTGCAAAGAAGGCTAAGATAATGAAACTCACAGAGCAGGAGACAAACATCTTCTCTCTTTAAAAGAGTTTTCTGGTATCGGGATTACAAATATTGCAGGGTTTTTATATATTTTTGAGGCAAAGATGAATTGAAAACTTAAGGTTTAAATCGCACTTCTTCGAGATTGATGTTAGCCTTCTTGAGCTTTTTGATATCACCCGGCTTGAATATACCCTTTTCCGTAATGATCGCAGTGACATATTTATGAGGGGTCACATCAAAGGCAATATTCCTTACTCTCACACCATCAGGTGCAATCTGACATTTACCGAATATATGGGTAACTTCTTCAGATCCTCTCTCTTCTATGGGTATGTATTTCCCTGAACTGATGGAAAAATCAATACTGCTGAGAGGTGCAGCCACATAGAAAGGTATCTTGTGCTCTTTGCACAGGACAGATAGTGTATAGGTTCCGATCTTATTTGCAACATCGCCGTTTCGTGCTGTTCTGTCAGTGCCGACAATGACAAGATCAATCGTGCCCATTTTCATCAGGGCACCTGCAGTGTTGTCAGTAATAAGAGTAACAGGTATCCCTTCTTGCATAAGTTCCCATGTAGTAAGCCTTGCACCCTGAAGTACAGGCCTTGTCTCGTCAACAATCACTTCAAACTTTTTGCCCTGCTCTCTTGCAACAAGCATTGGTGCAGTTGCTGTACCGTATCCGCCTGTTGCGAGGGCTCCTGCATTGCAGTGAGTAAGGATTGTATTGCCATCTTTTATGAGTTCTGCACCCCATTTACCGATTGCCTTATTGACTTCGACGTCTTCCTTAAGTATTTTCTTTGCTTCATCAATAAGGAGTTCCTTTAACCTATTCACCGATTCACCACGTTTCTCTCTCAGGAAAATATTTATTCTTTCGACAGCCCATTTTATATTCACTGCTGTAGGTCTTGTTGAAAGCATTTCATTAACTACAGGCTCAAGCCCTTTCATAAACTCCTTAAAATTGTCTGCCTTTATATCCTGTGCTCCGAGTGCTATGCCCATTGCTGTTGCAATCCCTATGGCTGGTGCGCCTCTTATCCAGAGCTTCTTTATCCCTTCTGCAACCTGCCTGTAATCAGTGCACTCAATAAAGACCACCTCAAAAGGCAACTTTGACTGGTCGAGCATGATGATTCTTCCGTCAACCCATTCTATTGCATTCACCATATCAGACCCTCAAGGGAATTAATGTAGCTGTTACAAATAATAGTGTAAGGACAGCAATCACAACTACTGTCCCCCACGATATAACATTGTAGCTCCTTGGATTTACATACTCTCCCATGATCTTTTTATTATTGACAAGAGAGAGCGCATAAATCAGGACAAAGGGGAGGAGCAGTCCATTGAGCACAGCAGACATCACCATGAGAAACACAAGCGGGGCACCTGGTATAAGTACTAAAAGTGAAGCAGTAACTATCATAAAAGTGTATATCCACATAAATTGCGGTGCTTCTCTAAAGGTTTTATTCACACCCCTTTCCCAGCCCATTGCCTCACAGATATAATAGGAAGTTGCAAGGGGGACAATAATTGCACCCAAGATCGCTGCATTAGCGAGGCTGATCGCAAATATTAAAAAGGCATAGTTTCCTGCAAGAGGTTTCAGTGCCAGTGCGGCTTCTGATGCTTCATTGATCTTTATTCCATATGGGAAGAGGGTTGTTGCGCAGGTAATGATAATGAAAAACGCTATAATATTCGTAATACCGCATCCGATAAACACGTCGAGCTTGGAAACTTTATATTCCTCCTTCTTTATCCCTTTTTCAGCAATGGATGATTGAAGATAAAACTGCATCCATGGAGTAATGGTTGTTCCAATGATGCCTATACTTAATATGATAAATTCAGGGTTCCATTTTATTTGAGGAACGACGGTGCTCCTAAATACTTCAGTCCAGTCTGGTTTTGCCATAAAACCTGAAAGGACATATCCAAAATACAGAAGACATGCAACAAGCAGAATTCGCTCAACAAACTTGTAACTCCCTTTTATGACTACCATCCAGATAACTAATGCGCCCAGGGGAACCATCAGATATTTACTGAAGCCAAGAATCTCCATGCTTGCAGCCCATCCTGCAAAATCAGCAACTGTGTTCCCGAAGTTAGCGATGAAGAGGACAGTCATCATGAAAAAAGTTGATCTGACACCATAGTTTTCTCTTATAAGATCAGAGAGGCCCTTACCTGTTACCGCACCCATTCTTGCAACCATTTCCTGAACTACCACAAGAGCAACAGTAATGGGTATAAGTGTCCATAAGAGCGCATATCCGAAACGGGCACCTGCCACAGAGTAGGTGGTAATACCGCTCGCATCATTGTCTACGTTTGCGGTTATTATCCCCGGTCCCATTACAGAGAGAAACAAAATAATTTTTCTCCGGAGGCTCACACCTTTCTCCTTTTGCGCTTTGCTGCAGGTGGCAGAATTCTATCTATCACGTCATCAATAGCAACGATACCGAGCATATATCCCTCAGTATCAACAACGGGAAGGGCCACAATGTTGTACTTTGATATAATTTCAGCAACCTCACCTTCATCAGTTTCAGGAGTAACCATCTTCAGTTTTGTTTCCATAATATCTGAGAGTTTTGCATCCAGAGGTGCAAGAAGGAGTTCTCTCAGAGAGATGACACCAACAAGTTTTTCATCGGCATCTACGACGTAGATATAGTAAACCGTTTCTACTTCCTCTGCATTTTTTCTAAAGTCTTCTATCGCTTTCTTTATAGTAGTCTCTGGATGGTATGAGATAAATTCATTCGTCATTATTCCTCCTGCGGTATCTTCTTCGTGACCCATGAGCTCCTGAATATCTTCAGCTTCCTCCTTTTCAATACTCTCAAGTATCTCTTTCGCTTTATCTGCAGGAAGGTCACTCAGGACATCAGCAGCCTCGTCAGGAGGCATCTCTTCTATAATATCTGCTGCCTTATCTGGTTCCATCCCGCTTATAATCTCAACCTGCGTCTCTGGTTCCAGCTCTGAAAGAGCTTCAGCAGCAGTTTCAACGTCGAGCCCTTTGAAAAATGATGCACCTTCTTTATGTGAAACCTGACTTATTATCTCTGCAATGTCAGCAGGGTGCAATTCTGACACCATCTGCCTCGGAACAGTAAGTGATATGGTTGTCAGCTTTGGCTGAAGGGGCTGTATATAATTCCAGCTTATGAGATTATAGGGGAGGTGTCTTTTAAACAGCTTCATCAGATCTTCTCCACCCCTTTCAACTCCGAGCCTCCGCAAAATCCCTCTCATCCCTACATCAACTGCTATAAGGACCGCTTCTGTATTAAGACCCTCGAGTTTTACATCATTTACCCTGACAACCTTTGCACCATTTGCATCAACTATCTGTTTATCGAGAATATCTCTCACTAACAGGAGGTCCTCCTCATTATGTTCATAAGGCTGGAGAACGTCACTGTAAATATTTGCAGAGATTATTCTCTTATTAAATATGTTCAGGTCAGACCATGGGAGTCTTAACATTCCCTTTCTCCGATCGATAATCAGGGCAGACACTTTTGGAAGCGGTTCACCCCTCACAATTACGATGTCTTTTACCCTGCCGAGTTCCTCCCCTTTTGGGTCAAGCACAGGCTTTCTTAATATTTCACTTGCAAACAATTCACCAAAAAAAGGCATACCTTGACTCCATTCTCACTGCTTTCTTGGGTAGTAATGATTAGAAAGTATAGCTCACCGGTTTTAATTTCGGCAACATGAAATTAAGTTTTTGTGGTGTAAGTGAACAAACAAAAAAGGGGGTCATGCGCGAGCATGACCCCCTTACTATTTATTATTAATGAATTATCTCATAGTTCTTTTTTCTGCTATCTGAGTTCTTATCGTTGCCCTTTCAAGAGCTGCTTCTGCCCTGGCAAAATCTATGTCCTCTGCTTTTTTGAGCCTTTCTTCAGCTCGCTTCATTGCAGCCTTAGCCCTTTCCGTATCAATGTCTTCAGCTTTCTCTGCGCTATCTGCCAGAACGACAACCTTATCAGGCCCTATCTCTGCAAATCCTCTATTAATAAAAATATACCCTGCTTCATTACCCTTCTTATAAGAGAGCATCCCTATTTTTAGACCTGTAAGAAAAGGTGCATGTCCGGGTAATACCCCAAAATCTCCTTCGCTTCCGGCAGCTGCAAATTCATCCACATCATCTTCAAAGATAAGACCATATGGTGAAACAATTTGAAGTCTTAATTTATTCTCCATTAATTTACTCCCCTACCTTAACTTTTTATACTTGCCTGCTCCAGCCGAGCTTTTTAGCCTTTTCTTCGGCCTCCTCTATTGGACCAACCATGTAGAATGCCTGCTCAGGCATATCATCGTATTTTCCTTCTAATATCGCCTTAAAGCCCTTTATCGTATCTTCGATTTTGACATACTTTCCAGGACTTCCTGTAAATGTTTCTGCAACATGGAATGGCTGGCTCAAGAATCTCTGGAGTTTTCTTGCCCTTGCAACGACGATCTTATCATCCTCTGATAGTTCCTCTATACCGAGGATTGCGATGATGTCCTGAAGCTCTTTATATCTCTGAAGTGTAGACTGAACTCTTCTTGCAACAGAATAGTGTTCCTCTCCGAGGATCTTCGGATCGAGGAGCCTCGAGAAGGAATCAAGAGGGTCAACACCAGGATAGATACCGAGCTCAACAATCTGTCTTGAAAGAACGACGGTACCATCCAGATGCGTAAATGTTGCCACAATAGCAGGGTCTGTAAGGTCATCAGCAGGGACGTATATAGCCTGCATTGCGGTAATGGAACCTTTATTGGTGGTTGTAATCCTCTCCTGGAGAGTGCCCATATCTGTTCCTAAGGTTGGCTGATAGCCAACTGCTGAGGGCATCCTTCCGAGGAGGGCCGAGACCTCTGCTCCTGCAAGGGTGTATCTGAAGATGTTGTCTATGAAGATAAGGACATCCTGACCCTGATCCCTGAAGGATTCTGCTACGGTAAGGGCGCTCAGACCAACCCTTAATCTTATTCCAGGCGTTTCATTCATCTGACCATAGATGAGTGCAACATTTGGAAGAACGCCTGAATGCTTCATCTCAAGATAAAGGTCATTGCCTTCCCTCGACCTTTCACCAACACCTGCAAAGACAGAGACACCGCCATGTTTCATCGCTATATTATGGATCATCTCCATAATAATAACGGTCTTACCAACACCTGCACCTCCAAACATCCCCATCTTTCCGCCCTTAACAAAGGGGACGATGAGGTCAAAGACTTTAACACCTGTCTCAAACTGCTCTGCTGTTGCTACCTGCTCTGTAAACTCAGGTGCAGGTCTATGGATAGGCCACCACTCAGCTCCCTCTATCGGGCCAAGCTCATCAATAGGCTCACCCAGGACATTGATTAACCTTCCGAGGGCAGGTTTACCAACAGGCACTGTTATTGGCTGTCCTGTATCCACTACCTTCATACCTCTCACAAGGCCCTCTGTCGCGCCCATAGCGAGTGTCCTCACTTTATTCTCACCCAAATGGGCAACTGTCTCGAGTGTGAGGTGGATTTCTGGAATTCCTTTTGAAGGGTCTCCTGGCTCATCTATCCTCAGTGCATCAAGGATAGCAGGTAACTCCTTTTCGAACTCCACATCAACTACAACGCTTATTACCTGTGAAAGCTTTCCTATATTCATATCAATAACCCCCTGTATTTATTGTTTGTACACTTCATTTCTTGTCCTCTATTACTTCACTTTCAGAGCTTCAACACCACCGACGATATCCATCAGATCTTTTGTGATACTTGCCTGTCTCACCTTATTCGCAAGAAGTGTTACCCTTTGAATAAGATCTTCACAGTTTTTCGCTGCATTTTCCATAGCGGTCATCCTTGCAGCCTCTTCAGCAGCACTTGACTCAAGGAGTGCCCTGTAAACCTGTATCTCTATATGTTTTGGTAAGAGCATTTCAAAGAGCGCCTCAACAACAGGTTCATAGAGAAAATCAGCAGTTATTGGACCTACCTCAGACTGACCCTTTTCTGACTCTAATTTCCCCAGGGGAAGAAGCCTCACAATAGAAATCTTCTGGAGAGCTAACGACTTGAATTCATTGTATACAAGAACAACTTCATCTACGGTTTCACTGACGTAATTTGTTATCAGTTCACTTGCGATCTCTTGAGCATTTGTATAAGCTATCCTTCCAGAGAGCCCAATCCAGATCTTCCTTGCCGGTAGGTTTCTCCTCCGGAAGTAATCACGGGCTTTTCTGCCTACAACACTGAGGCTTATTTCGAAACCCTCTTTTTTCAAAGATTCAATATAATTCGCTGCAGCCCTCAGGATATTCGTATTAAAGGCTCCGCAGAGACCTTTATCACTGGTTATCACAAGAACTTCTACAGTCTTCCTCCCTCTTACCGCGAGAAGCGGGTGGAGTTGCCTTTCTGCAACCGCTGCAAGGTCAGAAAGGACTGAGCTCATGCTTATAGCATAGGGCCTGAAATTCAGCATTCGGTCCTGGACCCTCCTCAGCTTTGCAGCAGCTACCATCTTCATCGCCTTCGTGATCTTCTTAGTGCTCTGGATTGACTTTATTTTTTTCCTTAAATCCCTTAAAGTCGGCATTTAATATCCCCTGTCTTACTATTATTATTTATGGTTGAAATGTCTTTTTAAAGGTTGTAATCGCCTCGGTAATCTTATTTCTCATGTCATCATCTATTGTCTTCTTTGCCATTATCTCTTTCTTGAGATCTTGCTTTTCTGCCTTTATATATCTGAGGAACCCTTCCTCAAAGGCTTTAATCGCCTCAACAGGAACATCATCGAGGAAG
The DNA here is from genome assembly GCA_020053565.1 of Thermodesulfovibrionales bacterium. GTDB lineage: Bacteria > Nitrospirota > Thermodesulfovibrionia > Thermodesulfovibrionales > SM23-35 > VGWZ01. The sequence goes on along the minus strand of JAGVMY010000162.1, from coordinate 19,195 downwards.
CCCTGTGTCCCTGCAAAGATGAGCATTATCTGTTCATCCACAGGCATGGGCACACACTCGTCCTGCTTCAGGAGTTCAACCATCCTTATTCCTCTCTCGAGCTGTAACCGGGTTGACTTGTCGAGGTCAGAGGCAAATTGTGCAAATGCAGCAAGCTCTCTATACTGTGCAAGGTCGAGCCTGAGCATTCCGGCGATCTGTTTCATAGCCTTTATCTGGGCAGCTCCACCAACACGGCTTACTGAAAGACCCACATTAATAGCCGGCCTGACACCACCGTAAAAGAGCTCTGACTCAAGGAATATCTGACCATCAGTAATGGATATAACATTTGTAGGGATATATCCGGATATGTCTCCAGCCTGGGTTTCAATTACTGGAATGGCTGTGAGTGAACCGCCCCCCTCCTCTTTCGATAACTTACATGCCCTCTCGAGGAGTCTTGAATGGAGGTAAAATACATCTCCTGGGTATGCCTCACGGGCTGGTGGACGCCTGAGGAGCAATGAAAGCTGCCTATAGGCATAGGCCTGCTTCGTAAGATCATCATAAGCGATAAAGGCATCCTTACCTTTGTCCCTGAAATACTCACCCATTGCACAGGCTACGTAAGGGGCTATATACTGCATTGGAGCTGGCTCACTTGCTGTTGCAACAACGACTATTGTGTGTTCCATAGCTCCGTATTTTTCGAGAGTATTGACTAAACGCACGACAGCTGGTCTCCTCTGTCCAATCGAACAATAGATACAGATCACATCTTCACCTTTTTGATTGATAATCGTATCCATCAGGATAGAGGACTTTCCAATCTGGCGGTCACCTATGATAAGCTCTCTTTGCCCCCTTCCGATGGGAATCATAGCGTCTATTGCCTTGAGACCTGTCTGCAGCGGTGTAGTAACAGGCTGTCTCTTTATGATTCCTGGTGCTACGACCTCCACCTGTCTTGTCTCTGTAGTTTGAATGGGACCTTTTCCATCTATAGGCTGGCCGATAGCATTCACTACCCTCCCTATCATTGCCTCGCCAACAGGAGTTACCATGATTTTCCCTGTACGCTTTACGATGTCGCCTTCTTTCACAAGCTTGTCCTCACCGAAAAGAACGGCACCAACTGAATCTTCCTCGAGGTTAAGAACCATACCCATAACATTATTCGGAAATTCGAGGAGTTCTGAAGACATCGCCTTATCCAGCCCAAATATCTTCACAACACCATCACCGACATATGTGGTTACGCCGATCTCACTTACATCAACTTTTTTCTCGAAATCTGTTATCTGCTTTCTTAAAAGCTCACTTATTTCTGCTGTCTTGATTCCTTCAATAGCCATAAAATCACCCCTTTATAAGCTCATCTTTTAAAAGCCTTAACTGGCCTTTTACACTGGTATCATACATGGTACTCCCAACCTTGACGAGAATCCCACCAAGGAGAGAGGGGTCAATAACATACTCTATGTCAACAGACTTGTCTATCAGTTTCTCCAGAGATGACTTGAGCCTGTTATCGTAATCCTTGCCTACCTCAATCGGTGTCATAACCACTGCCTTTGCCCTTTTCTTCTTCTCAAGATAAAGACTTGCGGCTATCCTTATAATCTCTGAGAGTTGGATAATAAGCATAAGTTCGGACAAATGCACAATAAATTTTATTATGTGATCAGAAAGGTTTAACGTTGCTGCGATCTGTTTTATAACTGTTTCTCTCTCCTTTAAGGAAAACTGAGGATTCGCAAGCAGATTTTTGAATTCTTTGTTTTTGACCATAAGATCATTTATCATTTGAAGCTCACGAAGAGCCTGGGGTGCATTTTCGATGCCGACGGTATCAAGTAATGCCTTCGCGTATCTCTTTGACTCCTTCACTCTTATCACTTACTCCCCCCTATCTTCGCAATGGATTCTCCGAGAAGTTTCTCTTGCTCCTCTTTTGTCAACTTTTCTTTAAGCTTTTTCTCTGCGAGTTCTATCGCAATCTCAACAGCTTCTGCCTTTATTGCCTCTTTTGCATGCTTGAGTTCATACTCTATATTTGCTTTTGCCTGCTCTAATATCTTTTCTCTTAGTTTGTCGCTCTGCTCTATAAGCCTTTTCTGCTCATCTTCGCCAGTGGCTCTAGATGCAGAGAGAATTTTTTCTATCTCCATATCTTTTGTCTTAAGCCTTTCCTCTACTTCCCGAAGTGCCTTTTGTGCAAGCTCTTTTGCCTCTTGAGCCTCTTTAAGGGTCTTTTCTATTAGTTCTGTTCTCTGTTTCAAGAATGCCATAAAAGGTTTTCTCGCAAAAATATAAAGCAATGCGACTATGATTCCGAAATTAAAAATCTTCCAGAAGTAATCTTTCCACAAGGGAGTGTGAGCCTCTTCTGCTCCGCCACTAACAGCAAAGGCGATAGATGCAAATGCAAAATTCAAAATACAGAATGTAAATAAAGTGAGAAATTTTTTACTTTTAACGTTGCCTGCAATGGCAGATGAACTTTGAACTATTTTCATACCTTTACCAACTTTCTTACAATTTCGTCAGAGAACTTATCAACCTCAGCCCTCAAGGCATTCCTCGCCCTTTCTGTCTCAGCCCTGAGATCTGCCTTGGCTTTTTCGAGTAATTCAGATGCCTCGGCATCAGCTTTTGTAACCACATCTCTCTGTTTTTGAAAACCCTCTGCCCTGAATGTGTCAAATATTTCTTTTGCCTTGCTTCTCGCTTCAGAGAATGCTCTGTTTAAATTGGCAATACTCTCTTCTCTTCTATTTGCCATCTCTTTTGCTGTATCAAGAGAGCCCTTCACGGTATCTTCTCGTTCTTTGAAGAGGTTTAAAAGAGGCTTGAAGAGAATTTTGTTTAAGATAACTATCAGTATTAAGAAGTTTACAACAAGAACAAAAAACGTCCAGTTAATGTCTAACATATTACACCTTCTCCTGGGGCAGTTTAAAAAAGCATTGGAAGCATATCACAGCATAAAAAAATTTGTCAAGAGATTTTATTAATAAAAAAAGTTTTTTTTAATAAATTTTAATTTTAGGCACTTATTGATAGATGGTGATGGGTGCAGCTTCTTGTGTTACAATACGCTTGTGTTCTCAGAAAAACTCAAGATCTTAAAAGAAAACAGGCTATTCAGGGAAATAAAAGATCGAGAATCTCCACAGGGTCCGAGAATAAAATTTGCCGGTAAGGAGTATCTGAACTTCTCATCTAATGATTACCTCGGTCTTGCAATCCATCCTTCTATAATTGATAAGGTAAAAAGATCTCTCGATGATTATGGGTATGGCTCTGCTGCTTCCAGACTTCTCAGCGGAGGAAGCATCCTCCACAAAGAGCTTGAAGACAAAATTGCACAATTTAAAAATACAGAGGCTGCCCTTATTTTCAATTCAGGTTATGCTGCAAATACAGGAATTATACCCATAATCACAGATGAGCAGACTGCACTATTCAGTGATGAACTCAACCATGCGAGCATTATTGACGGATGCAGGATGAGTAAAGCAGAGATACTCATATACAGACATAAGGACTTGTCTCATCTCGAAGAACTCATAAGAAAACATACTGCACAGAGAAAAATGGTGATAACAGATACAATCTTCAGCATGGATGGAGATATTTCTCCTTTGAATGATATTTACGAAATATGTAAGAAAAATAATGCACTACTCTATATAGATGACGCACATGGCACCGGCGTACTTGGGAATGGCAAAGGCGCACTTTCACATTTTAATATTCATCCTGAGCCGTGGATTGTTCAGATGGGAACATTTTCTAAAGCCCTCGGCTCTTTTGGAGCATTTGTTGCAGGGAGTTCTGATGTTGTTGAATGGATCTTGAATACAGCGAGAAGCTTTATATTCTCGACAGCCCTTCCCTCATGCGTTATCGCAGCATCTATAGCTGCATTGGAAATAATTGAAAAAGATTCTGACTTAATAAAGAAACTCTGGGCAAACAGGAATAAGGTGGTCAACAATATTAAAGATATCGGATATGACATCATGGGAAGTGACACTCCAATCATTCCTATAAGAACAGGGACTATAGAAAATACTCTGCATGTGTCACGACACCTCTATGAAAAAGGTATTTTTGCTCCTGCTATACGGCCACCTACGGTGAAGGAACCAAGAATAAGGATAACCGTAACTGCAGCTCATTCTGATGAGGATATAGAAAGATTAATTGAAGTACTTAGAAAAGTGAATTAAGTAAAGTCACATAAATCACCCTCCCCAGCCCCTCCCATCAAGGGAGGGGGAAGTTATGGGAATTACATTAAAGGGAGGGTAATAATAAATAATTCCCCTCTCCCCTTGTGGGAGAGGGTTAGGGTGAGGGGTATATGCCAAAAGGTTTTTTCATAACAGGTACTGATACAGGTGTAGGGAAAACAGTCATAACTGCAGCATTGATTAAAGCTATTGGTCTGCTTGGTCTGAAAGTATGTGGAATGAAACCGTTAGAGACAGGTTGCCTAAAATCAGAGTTCAAAGCCTTCGACCCGAGCTCAGGCCGAGGGTTTCAAAGTTCGGAGTTCAAAGTTAAAGACGAAGAGTTAGTGCCATCTGATGGAATGTTTTTGAGGGAAATTGCAGGGATGAGTGATCCCATCGATTTCATTACTCCAATTCGCTTTAAAAATCCTCTTGCTCCTCTACCTGCTTCTGAGATAGAAGGGATTTCCGTTGATTTTCAAAAGATACAAAAGGCATACACAGAACTTTCAAAAAAATATGATGTTATAATCGTTGAAGGGATTGGTGGGCTGCTTGTCCCGATCACAAGAGATTATTCTGTCCTTGATCTTGCAAAAGACTTTGGACTGCCACTCATAATCGTCTCAAGGCCAGGACTCGGCACAATCAACCATACAATGTTGACTGTTAATTGTGCGACAAAAGAAGGTCTTAATGTTGCAGGAATAATAATTAATTATAGCCACCCACCTGAGGGCACACTTGCTGAAGATACTAATCCAGAGATAATAAGACAGATCAGCCCTGTGCCAATTATAGGGATTTTCCCTTATCTCGAGGATTTAGAAAGTAATACCATCAAAAGAGCCGCAGAAAAGACTCTGGATATCGAGATAATCAAGAAATATCTCTAAATCTATATATAACGCCTTGCATGTAGCAGGATATTACAGAGGGCTTATCTACGATACTCGTGCAGTTAAAGACTATTTAGAGTCTGTTTATAAATTGTCTTTACGTCATTCCCATGAAAACGGGAATCCAGTTATTTCAATAGGTTCTGGATTCCTGCTTCTGCAGGAATGACAAAAACCTGAGTCTATGGACAGACACTATCTAAAAGCTGCAAAGGAATTTATAAATAAGATTGGGTAGCAGGTTAGGCGTCTTACCTGACACTGCCTTTTCCCTTTTTCCGTAACTCCTTCTCTAACTTTAATAAAGCAAGATAATGCTCTACGATATGTTCAGGCAGATACATTATTTACTATGTCTCACCAGAAAGTTTCAAAATTTCAGCATATATGTCTTTTCCAACAAAGAAACTGTGTCTTTTCAGGTCATCAACTATCGGTTTTACTCTTTTTATAATTCCTTTCTCTTTAGCCATTATTAACAGGGCAAGGAGCCCAGCTACTTTCAGACCTTCTTTTTCTGCAAGATTTCTTGCCTTTATTTTCTAATTCTTTCAACGTATCGAGGTCATGTTTTAAATCATCGGGTGAATAATCAAACCATGGTATATCATATTGTGCGAGGAGTTCTGGCAAATCCCAGAGGCTTATACCGAGCAACTCGGCAGCCTTTCCTTTAGATATTTTCCCACGTCTTACAAGGTCAAAAACTATAGCCTGCTTTGCCTCAGACCTTGCCTCCTTCTTTGAAGGGAAAAGTTTTATAAGCTCATCCGATATGTCTATTGTAAGTTTTCCCATAAATGACCTCCTATTAATTGAAAAACATCCTTCATTCAATCAACCGATTTAATAAGTAATACACCATGCGGTCTCTGCCGCATGTCCTTATTACAGTGACCCACAGGGTAAACGCCCTGTGGTGTCGCAACTAATTTACGATTCATTGATAATTATACCTTAATTATTTCTAAAGGGAAAAGCTATACTTTTGAGAAGGTTCTGTTCAAAATCCGAAGGGCTTTTTTGATGATCTGAAGGTCTTGAGAAGAAAATTTTGATAAAGGACTTTTCTCTTTTACCGTAATTTTCAGTACAGGTTCTTTTCTTTTTCTGAACAAATCTCCAATATGTATCTCAAGGGCATTGGAAATTCTTGATAGGGAATCCCGACTTATATTCACGCTCTTTACACACTCTTTTTTTATTGTTTGACAGATTATAAAAGGATGTGCAAGAATAAAATCAAATTTTCTATCGTTTATAAGAAGAGGGTAAATTTAATGAATGAACGTATAGAAATAGACCCCAATATTTGTCATGGGCAGCCCTGTATTAAGGGGACAAGGATTATGGTTTATATTATCCTTGAACTGTTGGAGGCAGGACTTACAGCAGATGATATTATAAGGGACTACTATCCAAACCTCACTCCAGAAGACATCAAGGCTTGTATACATTATGCTGCTAATCTTATAAAAGAGCAGGAGTATGTGCCCTTTTAGAGTAAAATATATTGAGATTTCTTGTTGATGAAAATATATTTCCAAAAATAGCCACTTATTTGCGCAGTTTAGGGCATGATGTGAAATCTCTCCAAGAAGAAGGGTTATTCAGGATTCCCGATGATAAAATCGTTCAAATAGCAAAAGATGAGGGCAGGACTATTATTACTTTTGATAAACACTTTGGTAACGTGTTGAAATACCCTCCTTCTAATACCGCAGGTATAATCCATATCAGAATACACCCGCCGTTGATGGATGATATACTCTCGGCAATAGATAACCTTTTCAAAAAATATGGGTTTCCTTCTTTTAGCGGAAAACTTGTTGTCCTTTCCAAGAGTGGGTATAGAATTAGACAGTAATTTTTAGAAAAATTTCAATTATACCTTTGAGAAGGTTCTGTTCAAAATCCTGAGGGCTTTTTTGATAAGTTGAAGGTCTTGAGAAGAAAAACGGAAGTTTTGCATAAAATTTAACTGGCAAAATTTGCATTGACGACAGGGGTTTGAATGTGATTAACTTATTATAAAGGGGTCAAGATGAGAGAGGCATTGAGATATTTAAATAATGCAAAGGAGATGCTCAGGTCAGTGCCCATAGAGGACGATATATATACTGACGTAAAGCCTATCCAGGAGGCATGTAGCACTGCTTATCTCGCTGTCCTTAAGGCTATTGATGAATATCTGATACAAAGAGGAGTCAGCGAAAAAGAACTCCCCCAGTCAGTTGATGGCTATAGAGAGATGATAAGGAAGTACCTCTCAATTCGTAATGGAAAACTTGCGAGGGAATTTGAGACTATCTACAAGGCCCTTCATATAGCAGGTTATTACAGGGGTCTTTTAGATAATGTAGATATGGTTAAGGATGCCTTTAAAGTTGCAAAAGGGTTTATTGAGAAGATTAAGTGAGGTAGATAGGGTAGATAACCTCTTTATTTTAAGGGTGTATGAGGGGGTGGGTGTAAAAATAAATGCACGTATGCAAGCCTGACCCCCGCTACCACTCTCTTTTTTGTTTTGGAATAGACGGATGCAATCTCTGTCAGAGGGGTAGCAGTATAGTATGAGGTTAAAAGAGAGGGGAATATATATGCACGTTTGCAAGCCTGACCCCAAATTTCACCCCTCCCCCATCAAAAAAAAACATATTGTTGGCAATTGAGGATACCTATTACGTTTGATGAATAAAGCCAAACCGTGTATAATTTAGATACTCAATTGATTTGTGTATTAAATCGATATAAGAAGGGGAAAATATGTTTCTATACCGCGATCCAATTCATAAAGATATAGAAGTTGATTGCATCGCAGGTGCATTAATAGACACTCCAGAATTTCAACGACTATCAAAAATAAAGCAACTAGGATTTGCTGAATTAGTTTATAGAGGAGCAAACCACATAAGATTTGCTCATTCATTAGGCACTTATTGGATAGTCAGAAGTTTTTTCGAAATAATAGCAAAGAATCATAGGCGCCTAGTCCTCGATCATCCAGGAAAACTTCTATCTGATGACTTTTAAAAGAACAAAGACAGAATAGACAAAGATCTATCTGCTATACAGAAATGGGAAAATGCTTCTTTCTTGGTTGCCTGGGCAGCTTTGCTACATGATATAACTCATATACCAATCGGGCATACCTTGGAAGATGAATATGACGGACTATACACTAAACACGATGCTCTAAATAGTCCTAGACATATATATTTGTGGGGTTATGAAGGTCAAAGAAGCAACATAAGAGACGTACTTATTAATATTAAGGATAGTTTATTCCCCCCTTATTTCCCCGAAAATTTCCTATCTGATAGAAAAAAATTAATTGATTTAATACATTTAATAGTTTTATATCGTGAAGGAGAAAAAGGGTTTGAAGCCGAATTAGATAAAGCCAGAAGAAAAGCAAGTGAGCTTTTAGAACCTAATCATGAAAAAATTATTACTCATATTGAGTATCTAGAAGCTTTTTGGAATCAATACAAAGGGATATTATTCCATCCTTTTATGACAGACCTTATTTCGAACACAATTTGCGCGGATTTGTTGGACTACTTAAAACGCGATGCCTATTATACAGGGTTAGATATTTCTTATGATCCTAGGATATTAAAATCATTTATCGTAAAACCGGAGAACGGTTTTATAAGGGTAGCCTTAAAAATTCGTGATAACAAGGGTGTCAAGCGAATAGATATAGTAAGTGATGTTATAAACCTTGTTAAAATGAGGCATGATATAGCTTTAAAAGTTTATTATCATAAAACGAAATCTTCTGCGAGCGCTATGTTAGTTCGTGCTATGCAGCTTTTAGATAATCGTCCCAAGGATATTTCTCAAGAAGAGCCTGACTCTGTTTTAGACTATCAGATGGGTAATGCAAGATTGTTAAGCTGGTTAAGGGATAAGGCTGCTACAAATCATCAAAAACAAGAGAGTATGGAATTGGTGGAAGCATTGGGGAAAAAAAACTTTACAAAGCTCTGGTTAGTATTCCTTATGCCGATTGGGAACAAGAAGATCCATCAAAAGACTCATTAAACAATGTTATTGGTACATTACGTAGAGATCACCCTGGAAGGAAAAATATAGAGGAGGCTATCGCAAAAGTTGGGGGATGTAAAAATCATGAAGTTATTCTCTATGTACCTCCATTAAAAGAAAAAGCAAAAGGTGTTGCAACAAGAGCAGTTACTCATGAAGGACGACTTGTCTCCCTTGGTGAACATCCTGATTTATGCGATGATATTAATAGAATAAATGAACATTTCAAGAATCTTTGGAACTTAATCTTATTCATATCTCCAAAGTATATAGATGATTATGTAAGATTAAGCGATATGGCAGATGAACTCTTTCAGCAACTTGGAAATAAATATAAATTATTTGTAGATATTGATGATATTAAAAGTTATGTCAGATATAAATATTGTTCGAAAAGTTCACGAGAGCGAATAAGAGCTCTTGAAGGGAGAAAAATAAGTTCTTCTGAACTATTAAATTTAATTTTAAACGATAATGAATTTTATAGTTTCTCAAAGGCTGAGGAATTAAAAGATGCCAATATTAAGCAAACTATAACGGTTTACTTAGCCAAAAAGAAAAAAAGTCCAGTTGCAGAGAGACTGAAAGATCCAACATTTTATAATAAAATTATTGATGAAATCCCGGCATCACATAGAAGTGATATTGCTACTATTGAAGATCTTTGCGATGAATGGATAAAGACCGCTGAATTGAAACTTGGTAGTACACTTTTTTTATAAAAAGCTTTTTAAATGGAAGAAGAAAATACATTTCTGAATCTTGCAGAGCATGTTGCAGAATCTGTTTTAAAGAAGACATTTAATAGATACGGTGTATTTTTTCCACTCAATCTACAAGCAGTATGTAAAGTTTCAGTAAGCTTATCCTTTATGAGCATTTATCCCTCCAATTTTTTTATAGCCTTTTCGAAGGGTAAAGTGATGTATCAATCCAAGCAATAAGGGTAGCAACTTCGTATATAGGTTCCTGCTGTCTTTAAATCAGCCTTAAATCAGATAGAACTTTTCTCAGCTTTTCTCTATTTTCCGGAGACATCTCGCAGAGCGGAAGTCTAAATTCCTCCTGTATCCTGCCCATCATTGCAAGTGCTGTCTTCGCAGGTATTGGATTTGTCTCTATGAACATTGCTGCATTGAGAGGCTCAAGTTTATAATGGAGTGCCCTTGCCTTGTCGTGCTGTCCCTTCATCCATGAAGAACACATCTTCGATACGTCGTTTGGAGCAACATTTGCAGAAACAGATATGACACCTTTTCCACCGAGGGCAAGAAGTGGTAATGTTGTAAAGTCATCCCCTGAAATAATAGTTATCCTGTCTCCGCAGAGTCTTATAACCTCACTCACCTGTTTCATATCGCCTGTTGCTTCTTTTATGGCAACAATATTTTTAATTTCAGCAAGACGTGCAACAGTAGAGGGCAGTATGTTTACTGCGGTTCTTCCCGGCACATTGTATAAAACTATAGGTATATCAACTGCCTCTGCAACTGCTTTATAATGCCTGTAGAGTCCTTCCTGTGTCGGCTTATTATAGTATGGCGCTACAAGCAGGGCTGCATTGGCACCAGATTTCTTGGCTTCCTTTGTAATCATTATAGTCTCATCAGTCGCATTTGCGCCTGTCCCTGCAATCACAGGGATCCTTTTATTCACAACTTTTACAGTAAAATCAATAACCCTGTAATGTTCCTTATAATCGAGTGTTGTAGCCTCACCAGTTGTGCCGCATGGCACGATACCATTCGTTCCCTGTGCTATATGCCACTCTATTAAATCGCCAAGGGCCCTTTCATCAACCTTCCCCTTTTTAAAGGGTGTCACAATTGCTACCATTGATCCCTTAAACATAGTTTCCTCCTTATGTGAAAACTTACTGCAATAATGAAGAACTCATTTTAACTGTGCCTTCAAAAACTTCTGCAGCAGAACCTGTCATGTAGACGTGGTTATCCTCAGCCCATTCAATAAAAAGGTCTCCACCGAGAAGGTGAATAGTTACACTCTTCCCGGTAAGATATTTAATATTTGATGCGACAGCTACAGCTGAAGCACCGGTACCGCATGCCATAGTCTCACCCGAGCCTCTTTCCCATACTCTCATGTTTATCTCTGCGGTATTAAGTATCTCTATGAACTCTACGTTTGTTCTTTTAGGGAATATGGGATGATTCTCTATCATCTGGCCATAATATGGTACAGGGAAATGAGAAAGATCGTCAACGACAATAACTGCATGTGGATTTCCCATAGACACACAGGTAATATGGAATACCTTATCGTTTATTTTAAGAGGGTAATCTATAATCCCCCCCAGCCCCCCTTTAGTAAAGGGGGGTGAGGGGGGATTTAACTCCTGACTCTTTACTCCTGACTCCTGACTAATATTCACCGGTATTTTCTCTGGTTCCAGTATCGGTTCTCCCATGTCAACTTTTACCATATCACCTGCCTTTTCAGGCCTTATACTCCCTGCGAGGGTCTCTATATCAAGGACATCTTTATCTGAAAGGTTTCTGTCCCAGATGTATTTTGCAAGGCAACGTATCCCATTCCCGCACATCTCTACTTCACTGCCATCTGCATTAAAAATCCTCATCTTAAAGTCTGCGATAGTTGAAGGATAAAGAAGCAGGAGCTGATCAGCACCGATCCCAAATCGTCTGTTACATAATTTTTTGCTGAAAACTCCTAACTCTGAACTCTGAACTCCAAACTCTTTTTTTCTGCAGTCAATAAGGATAAAGTCATTGCCGAGGCCGTGCATCTTTATAAAGTGTATATTCATTTTAAAAACGGAGGGATCCTATCATTTCTCATAAGGTCACTGTATGTCTCGCGTTCCCTTATCAAAAAATACTCTCTCCCTTTAACCATTACCTCTGCGGCTCTTGGCCGGCTATTGTAATTTGAACTCATAGAAAATCCATACGCACCTGCACTCATTACCGCAAGATATTCTCCCTGTTTTACACTTTTGAGTTCCCTGTCTTTTGCAAGGAAATCGCTCGACTCACATATTGGGCCAACAACATCAGCAAATATTGTCTTCCTTTTTTTTCTGGCAACAGGAAGTATATGGTGATATGCATCGTAAAGTGACGGCCTTATCAGATCGTTCATCCCAGCATCTACAATAATGAACTCCCTATCTTCACCTTCCTTCAGAAAAAGTGTCTTCGTCACAAGCATGCCTGCATTGCCTACGATGGATCTGCCAGGTTCTATTATCAATGTAACCCTTCTTTCTTTAAGGAGAGGAATGAGATTTTTTGCAAGGTCTTTCGGAACAGGAGGCTCCTCATTTCTATAAGAAATACCAAGTCCGCCTCCGACATCAAGATATTCTATCTTCACTCCCTGAGCAATAAGTTTATCCATAAGAATGAGTATTCTCTTTAATGCATCAACAAAAGGAGAGACCTTTGTTATCTGCGAACCTATATGCTTGTGAATACCGATAACATTGACATTCTTCAGTCTCGATGCAATCCGATAATTCTCTAAAGCATCCTCGATTGGAATGCCGAATTTATGTTTTCTTAACCCTGTTGCAATGTAAGGATGTGTTTCAGGATCAATATCAGGGTTAATCCTTAATGCAACCGGCGCTCTCGTTTTCATTATTCCAGCAACTCTGTCAATTTCTCTGAGTTCGTTTTCTGACTCCACATTAAACATAAGTATCTTTGACCTCAGGGCAAACCTTATCTCTTCCCCTGTCTTCCCAACACCGGCATATACAATCTTCCTTGGTGAAATACCTGCCTTTAATGCAATGTGAAGTTCACCACCAGAGACGATATCAGCACCACCACCATTTTTCGCAAATAATCTAAGGATTGCACTGTTTGAGTTAGCCTTGACAGCAAAACAGATGATGTGCGGATAGCCATTAAAGGCATCGGTATATGCTCTGAAGTGTCTTAAAAGAGTATTGTAGCTGTAGATATAAAGTGGTGTTCCATATTTCTCTGTAAGTGCCATAACAGGTACATCTTCAGCAAACAATCCACTACCTCGGTATTGAAACAGATGCATTAAAGGTCTCCTTGTGCTGATTGTTCTTGATTTTGCTCTATTTTAAACATATTTCTTCTTTATCTCAAGGGATAAAAAGGAATGGGAAGAACAATATATAGGAAAGGCTTTCTCAGAATTTTTATAATCGACAAGATTATTAATATGGCAATCGTAAGTACCTTATAAATTAAAAGTTTATTTGTTTACGCCTCAAAAGGTTTTACTTTTAGGTGTCGTATAAAAATTCTTCATCAGCCTTTCCTATATCAATTTACAAAGAAATAAGCGAGTTTGGATTTAATTTTCCTAAATATGTTACATTTTTATATTGTGGGAAAGAACATTACAGAGAAGATATTCGAAACACATAAGGTCTACGGTAAGATAAAAACAGGTACTCCTGTTGGGCTAAGAGTTGACCATGTATACACTCAGGATGCAACAGGTACGATGGCATGGCTTCAGTTTGAAGCCATAGGACTTGACAGTATAAAGGTACCGCTCGCTGTATCGTATATTGACCATAACATGATTCAGTCAAATTATATGAATACTGATGACCACCTCTTCCTTCAGACCGCTGCAGCAAAATTTGGCGCATATTTTTCAAAGCCTGGTAATGGCATCTCCCATCAGATACACCTCGAACGATTCGCTGCTCCGGGTAAAATTGGCCTCGGTACAGACAGCCATACCCCAACCGGCGGGGGCATTGGCATGATCGCGATAGGAGTCGGAGGGCTCGATGCAGCAACGGTTATGGCTGGAGCTCCTTTTGAACTCAACATGCCACAAATGCTCCTTATAAAACTCACCGGTACATTGAACAGACCATGGGTTACTGCAATGGATGTAATACTGGAGATTTTACGGAGGCTCACGGTCAGAGGTGGAATCGGGAAAATTATTGAATACGGTGGCGATGGTATAAAAGACTTAAACGTAACGGAAAGAGCTACGATCACAAACATGGGCGCAGAGCTTGGTGCAACGACGTCACTCTTCCCGAGTGATGAAAGGACAAGACTTTTTTTAAAAGCACAGGGAAGAGAGTCTGACTGGATTGAGCTTCAGGCTGATGAAGATGCTGAGTATGACGGTATTATTGAGATTGACCTGAATTCTATTGAACCTATGATTGCCAGACCACATAGCCCTGACAATGGTGTACCCGTAAGAGAACTTGCTGGCACAAAAATAGACCAGGTCTGCATAGGGAGTTGCACAAATTCATCATATCAGCTTATGAAATCAGTTGCTTCCCTATTAAGAGGCAATTCTGTTGCAAAAGACGTGAACCTTTTGATAAACCCTGGTTCAAAACAGGTATATGAGATGCTCTCACGCGAGGGACTCATCGCGGACATGATTTCAGCAGGTGCAAGGATACTCGAATGTTCATGTGGCCCGTGTATCGGGATGGGTGGTTCACCCGGTACGGGACAGGTATCTATTAGATCATATAACAGAAACTTTAAAGGACGAAGCGGAAATAAAGATGCCTTTATCTATCTCGCAAGTCCAATCTCTTGTGCTCTATTTGTTCTAAAGGGCGAAATCATTGATCCCCGTGATTCAGGATTCAGTATTGAGAATCCTGATGAACCATCGACGTTTCTTATAAACGACACTATGCTCATTCCACCAGTAAAAGATACGAGCACTATAAAGATTGTCAAAGGGCCAAATATAAAAGAGGTACCCTTGAAAGAACCGCTCCCTGAAAAAATTGAGGCAGAGGTACTTATTAAGCTTGACGATAATATCACCACAGATGACATAATGCCTGCAGGCTCTGCAATCTTACCCCTTCGTTCAAATATACCTGCACTATCAGAATTTGTATTTTCCAATCTTGACAATACATTCAGCAAACGTGCAAAAGAAGCAAAGTCAAAGGGTGGAGGAATTATCGTCGGAGGTGAGAATTATGGACAGGGCTCATCAAGGGAACACGCAGCAATTGCTCCGATGTACCTCGGACTGCATGCAGTAATTGCAAAGTCCTTCGCACGTATTCACAGGTCCAACCTGATAAACTTTGGGATCCTCCCGCTTTGTTTCTCAAAGTCTGAAGACTATGAAAAAATCGAGAAGGGTGACGGACTACTATTAAAAGCTATAGAAAAGTCATTAACAGGAAATCAAACGTACACTGTGTACAACCTGACAAAGAATTATTCTTTCGAGGTATTTTCAAATCTCAATGACAGGGAAAAAGAAATCATTCTCAATGGCGGGCTCCTGCCACACACAAAGAAACGCTTCCACGTTATTTGACAAGAAAACTATTGAACAGGTAAATTAAAAGACAATTTTGGGCCGCTAGCTCAGTTGGTAGAGCACCGCCCTTTTAAGGCGGGAGTCGTTGGTTCGAATCCAACGCGGCTCACCAGTACGTCCCCATCGTCTAGCTCGGCCTAGGACATCGCCCTTTCAAGGCGGTAACACGGGTTCAAATCCCGTTGGGGACGCCAGAAAAATTATTAATGAATAAGGTCATCATTCTCCTTGGCCCCACTGGTGTAGGAAAGACTGGTGTCTCAATCCTGCTCGCCAAAGCACTCAATACAGAAATAATCAGTGCTGATTCGATGCAGATTTACAAACATATGGACATCGGAACTGCAAAGCCAACTCCGGAAGAAAAGGCTGAAGTTACCCATCATATGATTGGTATTGTTGAGCCATGGGAGGCGTTCAGCACAGGAAAATATATTGAAGCAGTAACACCTATTATCGAAAGCATCCATAGAAAAGGAAAGATTCCCATTGTAGTTGGCGGCACAGGTCTTTATATCAAGGCAATGACAAGAGGCATTTTCAGCGGTCCATCTGCTGACTGGACGTTGAGAAAAGAACTTTTTTCAATGGAAGAGGAAGAAAAAGGTTCTCTGTACAATTATCTAAAAGAACTCGATCCTACTGCCGCAGAAAAAATAACACCAAATGATACTCGCAGGATTATACGGGCTTTAGAGGTTTGCATAAAGAGCACTACGAGCATGTCAGAGATGCAGAAAAAATTCACGAAACCACTTCCTTATGAATTTACGAAGATAGGTCTTCAAAGAGAGAGAAAAGAGCTTTACATGATGATAGAAATCCGTGTTGATGAAATGATTGACAGAGGCCTTGTGCAAGAAGTGAAAACTATCCTTGAAATGAATCCTGAAAGAACGCCAATGCAGGCAATCGGGTACAAAGAAATCGCAATGTATCTCAATGGTGAGATTCCCTTAGAAGAAGCTATAAGGCTTATCAAAAGAGGATCAAAAAGATATGCGAAGAGGCAATTCACATGGTTCAATAAAGAAGAAGGGGTCTGCTGGATAGATATAACGGGCATTCATGACAATAGCGTTGTTCTCAATCTTATCTTTGATGTTTTTTCTCACCTCGAGTTATATGAGGCTTGCAATATTAAAAAAAATACATTAAGGTAAAATAAAAAGGAGAAGAATCATGACTACTACACCGAGGATACAAAACCTTCAGGACAACTTTCTCAATGTGCTCAGGAAGGACAAGACACCCGTGGTTGTCTACCTTACTAATGGAGTGAGGCTGAAGGGAATAATAAAAGGATTTGATAGCTTTGTAATCCTTTTGAAGGAAAACACTCACTGTCTTATTTACAAGCATGCTGTATCAACAATAGTACCTGAAAAGGACGTAGACATTAGATTTGAAGAGCAGCAATAACCTCAGAAACCCAATCCCCACTGTAGATATTATAATAGAATATAATGGAGGCATTATTCTAATAAGGAGAAAGAATCCACCTGAGGGATGGGCCCTACCCGGTGGTTTTGTAGACTATGGGGAAAGCCTTGAATCTGCTGCGACTCGGGAAGCAAAAGAAGAGACAGGACTTGATATTGAACTACTAAGACAGTTTCATACATACTCTGATCCAAAGAGAGACCCAAGGCATCATACGATTACAACAGTTTTTATCGCAAAGGCCAGAGGCAGGGCTGTTGCAGGAGATGATGCGAAAGAAATCGGGATATTCAACAAAGATAATCTGCCTGCGCAGATAGCCTTTGACCATAGAGATATCCTTAATGATTATTTTAGCGGAGGTGTCAAGTAGATGCTTAAAGTATTGAGAACACATGCAAAGTATTTTTACTTCCTTTTTTTCATCGTTATCCTTTCCTTTATATTCTGGGGCGTAGGCACGGTAGATCAAACAGGCGTTGCTGGAATTGCTGCAGAGGTTGGGAAATACAAAATAACATCTGAGGAATACTGGAAGACCTATGAGAACGTAATACGCTTTTACAGAGATATATACAAAGATAAATTTGATGAGGAATTTGAAAAGAAGATGAAGCTGAGAGAAAAGGTTCTTGATTCAATAATAAATGACAGGGTGCTTCTTATAGCTGCAAAGGATGCAGGGATTCGTATAAGTGACGAAGAACTCCATGAGGCAATAACACAGGAACCAGCGTTCATGCGAAATGGAGTCTTTGATAACAATGTTTACCTCAACAGGCTCCGGCTAAACAGGATTACTGTTGAGGCATATGAGAGTTTAAAACGTCAGGAACTCACGCTCTATAAAATAAGGCGGTTAATAGAGTTGTCTGTTGATATTCCAGATATCAGCCCTGATGTGAAAGAAGTGTCTGGTGACGGGAGGACAGCGAACATGCTCAGACAGGTTATGCTCAATGACAGAAAAGAAAAGGCAATAAAGTCCTATGTTGATGGCCTGAAAAAACAGATAAAAATCAAGGTTAATACCCAGCTCATCTCAGGATAAAACGTAAGGATATTGTGCAGTACGAGTGCTTGAAAAACATTAAATTTTTATAGTAGCATTAACTAATTTATGCCGAAGTGGTGGAACCTGGTAGACACGCACGTTTGAGGGGCGTGTGGGGAAACCCATGCGGGTTCAAATCCCGCCTTCGGCACCATCTTTCTCCCTTTGACTCACTATCTTTTCATTCTTCTACAGAACAGTACCAAAGAGAGAAGTATCAGGACTTCTCCAAGGGCAAATAAATGCCAGTTATAAGAAATCGGAATATAATGTGCGACAATTTCCTGAAAATCAGGATCTGCTCTTAATGTCCAGAAACGTGCTATAAAGTCGTGCTGAATAATTATTCGGGAGTAATCCCACACAAAAGTACTAAAAATAATAAGAGCACCCATAATCAATAACATCCATTCATATATATTTATTCTTACCAGATATCCTTTCTTTTGAAAATGAAGAACGCATCCTGAAATGAGTATCATGGTTACAGAACAGATAATCGGTGCCAGGACAGGCCCAACCCATGCTACAGGAATAAGGAACAGGATATCCCATGTGAACAATGAAGGAGGCCAGTTCAACAGAACCTTTAACCATACATAATAGAAAATATCCCAGATACCGAAGCTGAACAGAAAGTACGAGAGCCTTTCAGGGAAATTCCTTCCGGCAATGATGCCTATGAAAAAAAGCATCACCATTGTTGCAATTTCCCGTAAGTATTCAATGGACAACGTTTCAATGGCCATGAGTGTCAAAGGAAATGTAAATCCTGCAGGGTAGTACAACTCTCTCAGGTACACCACCACTGCTGCTTCAAGAAAGCCCATTGCGACACCAAAGATGGTGAGGAAAACAATATGGAAACCTAATTTATTTTCTCTTTTTCTTTTCACAACCATGTCACGAACAATAAGGAATTTACTATAAAGGTATTATACCGGGAAATATATCTAATGAGAAATGTGAGCAAAAACCGTTCTGTTCTTATCAAGATTAGAGAATAGCAGGTGAAAGAATCAGTATATATTGTTGTGTCTGGATGGATGTAGGTTGTCAATTTCAATAAGAATTAACGATAGTGATACTATAAGGGAACCAGGGGGGAATAGGCTCTGTCATTAATCCTGTTTATTTTTTCTTCTCTTTTTAATCATTTCTTTATGATACGTCTCGAGCTCTTCTTTTAGTTTCTTAGCCTCTTCCATAATATT
>JAGVMY010000007.1 GCA_020053565.1 Thermodesulfovibrionales bacterium | reverse complement strand
CCGAGAATACCATACTATCGCCTTGCGAATGTAGGAGCATGGGGAAAGCCCACTATCGTAAATAATATTGAAACACTTTCAAATGTACCCTTAATAATCCAGATAGGCCCAGAGGAATACACTAAGATAGGTCCCGCTAAATCACCTGGCCCTAAACTATATTCCATCAGCGGACATGTTAATAAACCGGGCCTTTATGAACTTCCTATGGGCACGTCCCTTAAAGAACTCATTTATACCCATGCAGGTGGGATAAGAGAGAACAGGAAGCTCAAGGCTGTAATACCTGGCGGAATCTCAACCCCTGTCTTACCTCCCGATAAGATAGATTGCGCTATGGATTTTGATTCGATGAAAAAGGCAGGAAGTTGGTTAGGGACCGGCGCTGTTATAGTGATGGATGAGACTACGTGTATGGTAAAGGTACTGTGGAGGGAGCTCAAATTTTATGAACATGAGTCATGTGGAAAATGTGTACCCTGCAGAGAAGGGTCTGGATGGCTAAGGAATCTTGTTGAAAGGATTGAAAACGGTGAAGGGAGAGGTGATGATATTGAGCTTATCGCTGATATCATAGATAATATCAGGGATAAGACATTTTGCCCCCTTGCTGATGGAATAGTCACATCTGTTGAATCCACGTTAAGTCATTTTAAAAATGAATTTGAAGACCATATAAAAAATAAAGAGTGTCGCGTGGTGAACGCCTGATGATCACAGTGACTATTAATAATAAGGAAATAAAACTCGAGAAACCAATTACTGTTCTCGAGGCAGCGAGACAGGCAAATATAAATATACCGACACTCTGCTATCATGAACAACTAAAACCCTACGGAGGTTGCAGGCTCTGCCTCGTTGAGGTAGAGAAGATGGCAACTTTACAAACAGCATGTACACTTTTAACAATTGATGGTATGGTTGTAAAAACTGAATCTGATCAGATAGCAAAGGCAAGAAGAGGGATGTTGGAATTTTTACTGATAAACCATGCCCTTGATTGTCCTTACTGTGACAAAGCAGGTGAGTGTGATCTTCAGGACAATGTTGAAAAATATGGCCCAGCCAAGGGCCGTTTCAGAGAGAAAAAGCGGAAAATCCCGGAAAGTTTAGAAGACCCGATTATTGTTCGCAATATGGAAAGATGTATTCTTTGTACCAGGTGTGTCAGAATGTGCAACAATGTCCAGGGTGCATTTGCACTCTCTATCGTTAACCGTGGAGGCCATTCTCATATACAGCCATTCTCAGGAGGAACTTTTGACTGTGAATATTGCGGTAACTGTATTTCAGTATGCCCTGTAGGCTCGCTGATGTCGAGGTTACACAGGCATGCGTACAGGCCATGGCAGATCGAAAGTGAAACTGAAACAATTTGCCCCTATTGCGGTGTTGGATGTACAGTTGTTGTGCAGGCCCGAGCTCAGAATATAATGAGAGTCATCCCGAAGTTTGGGACAGGCCTCAATAATGGTCTGCTCTGCGCAAGGGGACGTTTTGGTTATGAGTTTGTCGGGAGTAAAGAGAGACTCAAAACTCCTCTTATAAGAAAGGGCGGCGTACTTGAGCCTTCTCCCTGGGAAGAAGCCATAAGTCTTATTGCAAAAAAGCTTAGCGAGATAAGAGATCAGCACGGTGGAAAGGCAATCGGAGGCATTGCCTCTTCAAGATGTACTAATGAGGATAACTATGTTTTCCAGAAACTTATGAGAATCGCAATTGGAACCAATAATATAGACAGCATTGCGAGAATGGGTTATTCAGGTACTCAAAGACTTATAGAAAATATCTTCGGACAGGGATCCACTGCAAACCTGATCACCGGTCTTGCCAATTCTGACACTATACTCTGTCTCGGCGGAGATCCGACTACTATTAATCCTGTTCTTGGCCTGGAGATAAGGGCATCACGCAGAAATGGTGGAAATATTTTGACAATTGGATACTTAAAAGGCTTTGAGAATTTCAGCCCTATATCTCTCAAACCCAGAATTTACTCTGAAAATACTTTGCTCGAAGGGCTTGTTGCAGAACTTTCAAGGAGGAAAGGTCTTGCAGGCGAAAAACCTGCTCTTGAGGCAAGAATAAAGGATATAAAGACCTCATTGGAAGACGTTGAAAAAGAATGCGGGTTAGCCAGATCATACCTTGATAGTTTTGTAGAGATACTGGTCAATGCCTCAGCACCTTCTGTGATACTCGGACCAGAATTAATCCAGAGGACTGATGGAAGTTACAGCATACTGCTGGTTTCAGCACTCAGTTATATTATGAATGCGAGGATTTATTTGCTCTCTGAACGGCCGAATGAACAGGGTCTTCTTGATATGGGTTGTGAACCTGATATGCTGCCTGGATACCGACCAGTTGCCCTTGCGAATTTCAGGAAAAGATATGAGGGTGCATGGAAGGCACGCATACCTGATGAAAACGGCCTCACGTTATTCGAGATGATAGAAGCAGCAAAAGATGGTTCTTTAAAAGCAATGTATATTATGGGAGAAAATCCAGTCTTTAATCTCCCGAATTCTAAAAAAATAGAATCTGCACTCAAAAACCTTGAATTCTTAGTTGTCCAGGATATATTTTTAACAGAAACTGCACAGATCGCAAATGTTGTCCTTCCCTCACAGAGCTGGGCAGAGAAAGATGGCACGTACACAAACCTTGAACGAAGAATACAGAGGCTAAGAAGGGCCTTGTTAAAAGACGGTATGGAGGACTGGAGGATTATTACTGAAATATCGAAAAACATGGGCGTGCCTATGGATTATTCATCTGCAGAGGATATTCTTACAGAAATCAGCAATGTTTCTCCGCTTTATAAAGACATTACCCATGCAGAGATCGAAAAGGGTAACGCACTCTGGCCTTATAAGGGTGAGCCACTCAGGGGAGGTCTGGAAGAAATCAGGTTAAAAGATATTACACGTCTTACTCCTCGTATCTCAGATGGCAAACTCTATGTCTCAATTGAAAAACCCCTCTTCCTTTCAGGAACGTTAAGCAGAAAGGCATTAGCGCTCAACAGGATTTATCCGGAGGCTGTGTCAAGGATTAACCCGCTTACCGCAAAGAGATTGGGGTTAAATAGCGGAGATATTGTAAGTATCACAACTGAGGTTGGGACATTAACCCTTCCTCTCCAATTCGATACCGTAGTGGACGAATCTATAGTAATGCTTACAAATAACTTTGAGGAGAGAGGGGCTTTTAGCATTATTGATTATAAACTTGACCAGATTACAAAGGCCCCCGGAATTGAGGGCTGGGAAGTGAAAATACAAAAAATTATGGAAAAGGTTGGCTCATGACTATCGATACTTTAATACACATCGCAATTAATATCGGTATTACCATCATTAATATTGCTATTGTTTTTGCAGTAGCAATGCTTCATGTTGCATATGCGACTTACTTCGAGCGCAAGGTTATCGGCCATATGCAGGTAAGATTGGGGCCGATGAGGGTAGGTCCGCATGGCCTCCTCCAGCCCTTTGCTGATGGTATAAAGTTATTTTTCAAGGAAGACGTAATCCCTGCGAATGCAGACAAACCTGTATTTTATCTTGCACCTGTAATCTTTTTAGTAGCAGCCCTGACCTCCTTAGCGGTTATCCCGTATTATCAAGGTTTTGTGATTGCTGACATAAATATAGGGCTCTTATTTATTTTTGCGATGTCATCTTTAGGTGCTTATGGAATTATTATTTCAGGTTGGGCTTCAAACTCAAAATACGCATTCCTTGGAGGCCTGAGGTCAGCAGCACAGGTCATAAGTTATGAGATCCCAATGGGTCTCAGCCTCGTCGGAGTGATGATAATGGCTGGATCTCTGAACCTCACAGAAATAGTAAATGCCCAACACGAATCTCCATATGGAATGTTTGCAATACCTCAGATTGTAGGTTTTATTGTGTTTGTGATTGCAGCAATAGCTGAGACAAACAGGACACCTTTTGACCTTCCCGAGGCTGAGAGTGAACTTGTTGCAGGATACTTTGTTGAATACAGCGGCTTCAGGTTTGCACTGTTTTTCCTTGGTGAATATATTGGCATGTTCATCATGTCATCAATGGCAGCAATTTGTTTCCTGGGAGGATGGACTATCCCCAAATATATCACAGATGTCCTTCCTTTTCTTTCATATGTACCCGGGATTGTATGGTTTCTCCTGAAAGTCTATGCATTTATATTCTTTTACTACTGGATCAGGGCAACAGTCCCGAGATACAGATACGACCAGCTCATGGCCATTGGCTGGAAGATACTTATACCTGTAGCGCTGGCGAATATAGTAGTCACAGGTTTGGTAAAAATTCTATTATGACGATAAAGGGAGTTTAAAAGTGACTGTAAAAGAACTTGTAAATAAGATATTCTTTATTGAGATTTTAAAAGGATTAGCCCTTACCTTGAGCAGGCTTTTTACCCATGCCGTGACCATACAATATCCAAAGGAAAAGAGGCTTATAAGACCCGGGTTCAGAGGTCAACATGCCCTTGTGAGAGATCCAGATACCGGCTGGGTGAAATGTGTTGGTTGCGGCCTCTGCGCTGCGTACTGTCCATCGCAGTGCATTCATATCTTCACCACAGAAGGAGACGACGGCAAGAAAATTGTTGAAAAATATGAGGTAGAACTCCTGAGATGTATCTACTGCGGTTTTTGTGTAGAGGCATGCCCTTACAGTGCTATTGCACTCACTGAAAATTATGAATATTCTGACTATTCAAGGGATGCTCTCTATATGACAACGGAAAAACTTTTATCTAATTGGGACAAATTTATGTCAGGTAAAAAGGGAGAAGACTACTTTAAGAAGTTCTGGAGACCTTTATCTGAAGATTTTGGAACTCCGGAAGGACAGGCAATGTTCAGAAAAGCGGGGAAGGGATAAAATGCTCCAACAATTATTTTTTGCATATTTTGCAGTAACTATTATAGTGTTTTCAATTCTTGTGATTACGAGGAGGAATCCTGTGCATAGTGTTCTCTGGATGCTCCTCCTATTTTTCCATATTGCAAGTCTTTACCTTTTTCTGAATGCTGAGTTTATCGCAGCGATACAGATAATTGTGTATGCCGGGGCAATACTTGTCCTCTATCTCTTCGCGATACTCTTTTTAAATATCAAGGAAGAGGTCAAGGTAAATAGATTTGTTGGTGCGTGGCCCACAGGGTTTACTTTTGGTATTGCCTTATTTATCGTTTTCATTCTATCACTCAGGTCATTTATAGCTGCCCCACCAGGCAACTATTCAATAGAACTTATAAAAGCTGAAACTCATACCAAGGCTTTGGCAAAGGTATTATACACTGATTTCCTCTTTCCTTTTGAGGTCGCATCAGTCATACTTCTTGTAGCCATAGTGGGTACAATAGTCCTTGCAAAAAGGAGGCTTAAAAGTTAAACAATGGTTCCATTAAACTGGTATATAGTGCTCAGCACAGCAGTCT
Source organism: Thermodesulfovibrionales bacterium (assembly GCA_020053565.1). Lineage (GTDB taxonomy): Bacteria > Nitrospirota > Thermodesulfovibrionia > Thermodesulfovibrionales > SM23-35 > VGWZ01. The sequence continues at coordinate 6,693 of JAGVMY010000007.1, read as the reverse complement.
TTACGATAGGTGTCATAGGATTCCTCATGAGAAGGAATGTCATCATTATCTTAATGTCAATAGAGCTGATGCTGAATGGAGTAAATATAAATCTCATTGCCTTCAGCCATTATCTTCAGGATCCCCGGGGCCAAATACTCACCTTTTTCATAATTACTGTTGCGGCTGCTGAAGCAGCTATCGGACTGGCGATAATTATTGCATTGTTCAGAAACAAGGCCACAGCACATGTGGACGATATACATGAGATGCAGGGATAACAAAAATGAAAAGTGTACACTTAAATGTTAAAAGTTTAAAGGATTGAGCATATGGAACTTTATGTATTGATACCATTTTTACCTCTTGCAGCATTCGTGATAAACATCCTGTTTGGGAAAAGGTACATAAAAGATCAGGCACACTGGTTCTCATGCCTTGCAATAATAGGTTCATTTGTTATCTCTGTAATAACCCTCATTGATGTAATTGGCGGAAGGGTCATAGATAAAGACTTATACACATGGATAATTTCTGGTGACTTTAAGGTTTCTGTAGGTTTCTTAGTTGACCAGCTTACCGTAGTAATGCTCTTCGTGGTCACAGGTGTTGGCTCACTTATCCATATTTATTCTATTGGTTATATGCACGGCGATAAGGGCTATTACAGGTTCTTTGCATACCTCAGCCTCTTCGTATTCTTTATGCTCTTGCTTGTTATGGGAAACAATTTTCTTCTGCTCTACGTGGGCTGGGAGGGAGTTGGTCTTTGTTCTTACTTCCTGATAGGTTTCTGGTTTGAAAAGAGGGCTGCAGCGGATGCCGGGAAAAAGGCATTTATTGTAAACCGATTTGGTGACTTCGGATTTGCACTTGGCATCATAATGATTTTCCTGACCTTCGGAACAATCCAGTATGCGCCTGTTTTCAGCCAGGTGAAAGGTGTAATCGGTCAGACAGTAAACTTCCTCGGGTTTGAAGTTGACTTAATCACATTGATAGCTCTCCTCCTCTTCTGCGGTGCTGTTGGTAAATCAGCCCAGATACCACTCCACGTGTGGTTACCTGACGCAATGGAAGGTCCCACACCAGTGAGTGCTCTCATCCATGCTGCAACAATGGTTACCGCAGGCGTATTTATGGTTGCGAGATGTAATCCCATATTCAATCCTTCAGAGGTTGCGATGAACGTAGTAGCTATCACAGGAGCAGTCACCTCACTGTTTGCAGCGACAATTGCCATGACACAGAATGACATAAAGAGGGTAATCGCATATTCTACGGTAAGCCACCTTGGGATGATGTTTACTGCATGCGGTGTTGGTGCCTATGCAGCAGGGATATTCCATCTTTACACTCATGCTTTCTTTAAAGCCCTTCTCTTCCTCGCTGCCGGAAGTGTTATTCATGCCGTTCACCACAACGATATTCAGAGAATGGGCGGACTCAGAAAATATCTGCCGATTACTTATGCGACGATGTTCATTGCAGCCTTAAGTGCAGGAGGGGTTCCAGGCTTTGCAGGATTCTTCAGTAAAGACGAAATACTATGGTCTACTTTTGCATCCGGAAGTCCTGTAGGAATGCTCGTATGGATTCTCATAACTGCTGTTGCCTTCTTCACACCTTTTTATTCATTCAGGATGATATTCCTTGCTTTCCATGGGAAATTCCGCGGTACTCACCATGAAGAGCATCACCTCCATGAATCTCCAAAGGTTATGACTATACCTCTTATGCTCCTGGCTGCAGGTGCGCTCGGTGCTGGATGGATAGGTATCCCGGCATTACTCGGCGGGAGTGCTCAATTTACCCACTTTCTTGAACCCGTAGTAGGCCACCCGGAACTCCATGGGACGCATGCTGATGAATGGGGTATAATGGGTCTTTCAACCACTATAGCTGTTTCCGGAATCATTATTGCTGCAATTATGTACCTCATAAAGACAGGCGTACCTCTCATACTTGCACGGAGGTTCAGTTTTATTTACAGGACACTTTTTAATAAATATTATGTTGATGAACTTTATCATTTTATTATCATAAAGCCTGCACTCTGGATTGCCTATGGTTTTATAGAACGTTTCACAGACGCAAAGATAATAGAAGGTATTGTGAATGGTGTTCCGAGGACAATTGGTAAATTCAGCGAGATATTGAGGAAAATACAGACAGGGTTTGTCTATCACTATGCAATTATAATGGCTGCTGGAATACTCTTTATCGCAGCATTGTTTTTGTTGTAGGTGGTTGGAGGGAATAGATAATTATGGAACAGGTAATAATGAACAAATTGGGTTATCCAATTCTGAGCACCCTTATCTTTTTGCCTGTTGTTGGCGCCTTACTACTCATTTTTATCAACAGATCAAGGGAACTATGGATCAAATGGATTGCTCTGATTTTCAGTACCGCAACGTTCATTCTTTCATTACCATTGTTTACCCATTTTGATAAAACGACTTATAAAATGCAGTTCGTTGAACGATATGAGTGGATCCCTGCCTGGAATATCAATTACTATTTAGGCATTGACGGGATAAGTGTTCTTCTTGTCCTCCTCACCACGCTCTCATCAATTCTCTGCATTCTTATCTCATGGAATGCGATAAAGATCAAGATAAAAGAATTCTATATATCAATCCTTCTCACGTGCGGGGCAATAGGAGGCGTCTTCTGTTCATTAGATTTTTTCCTGTTCTATATCTTCTGGGAAGCGATGCTCATACCAATGTATCTTATCATAGGAGTCTGGGGAGGTCCGAACAGGATTTATGCAACAATGAAGTTCATCCTCTATACATTGATCGGTAGTGTCCTGATGCTTGTCGGGATAATTTATCTCTACTTATATGCAGGCAATACATTCGATATCCTTGAATTAATGCAAAAGTCGTATCCTTACCAGGTTCAGTTCTGGCTCTTCTGGGCATTCTTTTCAGCATTTGCAGTAAAAGTCCCGATGTTCCCTGTGCATACATGGCTTCCTGATGCTCATACTGAGGCGCCAACTGCAGGAAGTGTTATCCTTGCGGCTATTCTTATCAAGATGGGTGCATACGGTTTCCTGAGATTCTCACTCCCTCTATTCCCTGAGGCTTCAAAAGCAATGGTTCCTTTTATATTTGTTTTATCTGTAATCGCTATTATTTATGCTGGACTTGTATGCCTCGTCCAGAAAGATTTAAAGAGGCTTATTGCATATAGCTCTGTGAGCCATATGGGTTTTGTCACGCTTGGAATTTTTGCCCTTAATAGTCAGGGGGTCGAGGGTGGCATCTTACAAATGATCAACCATGGAGTTGTCACGGGAGCGCTCTTCTTGTGCGTAGGGGTAATTTATGAACGTACACATTCACGACAGATTGCAGACTACGGTGGGCTCGCAACGCCCATGCCTGTGTATGCAACTTTCTTCATGGTATTCACACTCGCGGCAGTCGGCTTTCCGGGAACAAACGGATTCATTGGTGAATTTCTCATAATCCTGGGCGGATTTACTGCAAATAAATGGGCTGGCGTCCTTGCAGCAACAGGAGTTATTATTGGAGCAGCCTATATGCTCTGGCTTTATCAGAAGGTGTTCTTCATGAAGGTAAATCCAAAGGTTATTAATATTCCAGACATGGATGCGAGAGAAATCATCACGCTTACTCCTCTGGTTATTCTTGTGTTATGGATAGGCATTTATCCGGTCCCATTCCTTGATTTCATGCATCCAACAGTCCAGCATCTACTCGAAAGGGTTAATGCAGGTGGAATTCAAGAGACAACTATCGCAAAGACTATTATGGAGGTAGTCAAATGAATTTCCAGCTTCCTGATATCGGACCTGTTATACCTGAGCTTGTAATGACCGGTCTTGCTCTTATACTCCTGACCGCAGAACTTTTCATAAAAAATAAGAAAGTGCTCGCATTTGCGAGCAGTGTAGGCGTTGGTGGTGTCGCATTCACCCTGATTGGTGCTTCTGGTACCACCTTTGGAGGGATGTTTATATCGGATGGGTACAGCACATTCTTTAAACTCATTTTTTTCATTAATGCAATCCTCTCTATTTTAATCTCTGTTAAGTATATTGCTATAGAAAAAGTAAACTTCGGAGAATACTACAGTCTCATTCTGTTCTCAACACTTGGTATGATGATTATGGCCTCAGCTGCTGACCTTATTGTTCTTTATCTCGGACTTGAACTCATGGCTCTGAGCACTTATATACTTGCGGGTTTTATACGATATGATGTGAGATCAAATGAGGCAGCGCTGAAGTATTTACTTCTTGGTGCATTTTCATCGGCCTTCCTTCTCTATGGTATTTCAATGGTCTATGGTCTCACAGGCACAACTGACCTTAAGGCAATTGCACAATTTATTACTACACATGGGCTTACAGCGAATCACTCACTTTTACTCTCTATGCTCCTTATTGCAATTGCATTCGGATTCAAGATAGCTGCGGTACCATTTCATATGTGGGCGCCTGACGTCTATGAAGGAGCACCGACCTCTATTACAGCCTTCATGTCAGTTGGCCCAAAGGCAGCAGGTTTTGCAGCCCTTGGCAGAGTTTTCATGATTGCCTTTGGATCTATGCAGTTCGAATGGACAGCAATACTCATACCGTTATCAATCCTTTCGATGGCAGTAGGCAATATTGTCGCCATAGCACAAACAAACATTAAGAGAATGCTCGCATACTCGTCTATCGCACACGCCGGGTACGTCCTTCTCGGTGTTATTGTTGCAAACAACGAGGGACTTGCAGGAATGATGACATATCTGATGATCTATGCATTCATGAATATCGGTGCCTTCGCAGTAGTAATCATGCTCAGGACAGAAGGGTTCAAAGGTGAAGATATTAAAGACTATGAAGGTCTTGCCAAAACCCATCCTTTATTAGCAGCAATTATGCTTATATTCATGTTTTCTCTTGCAGGAATTCCACCCACAGCAGGATTCATTGGTAAATTATATGTATTCATGAATGCAATCGATGCTGGTTACACATGGCTTGTTATTGTTGCTGTAATCTTCAGCGTAATATCTGCATACTTCTATCTGAGGATTGTTATGTACATGTACATGAGAGAGCCGAAGGTCGAAGTCAGCATCTCTACATCTCCTTCAATGAATCTCGCACTGATAGTGACAACAGTGGCTGTGCTTGCTATCGGAGTATTCCCCTCAATAGTTGTTGATCTTGCCAAAGCAGCAATATCAGGGTTTTAACAGTTTATCTTTAGCACAAAGCATTATATAACTATTTAAGACAACCTCTGACAATTATAAAGTTGGATTTTATAATTGTCAGAACCAATCATCCCATTATAGTTTTAGAATTAAGGAAATTAATGGCTGATGTAATTTCGATAAACAAATCATATATTCTTGGAACAAGACTCCCCTTTGTGTCTGCCTCTGTCCTGCCTGCTGTGTTAGGATCTGTTTGGTGTTGGGTTTATGAAAGTAATTTTCATCTGCTCAATGCATTCATTGGAGTCATGGGTGTTTTCTTTTTGCACCTTGGTGCGAATACCTTAAATGATTATTTTGACTGGGACGAGAGTGATAAAATAAATAAGTTTCCTACTCCTTTCAGCGGTGGAAGCAGAAGCCGTCTCGAAAATGTATTACCAAAAAATGCTTTCTTATATATGGCACTACTGTTTTTCCTCATCGCATTATCACTGGGTGGCGTTTTAGTCATAATGGATCGTCCATTGGTATTGTTAATCGGAGCTATTGGAGGACTCTGCGGAATCCTCTACTCTTTGCAACCATTTTCATTCCAATCAAGAGGCATTGGTGAACTCATTATCTTTTTTGCCTTTGGGCCTCTTATCACGCTCGGGACAGGATATGCTATAAGTGGGGTATTTAAACCGGATTTCTTCCTCATCGGAATTCCCAATGGTTTTGTTGTTGCAAATATCCTCTGGATAAATGAATTTCCTGATTATGAAGCAGATATGAGTTCAGGGAAAAAGAATCTTGTCGTAAGACTGGGAACTTCTCATGCACGATATGGTTATATAGCTATGCAGTCTCTTTTTTACCTATTTGTAATTTTATTCATCATTTTTAAACTTTATCCTGTCTGGTCTTTTTTGATTCTTCTTTCAGCTCCTCTTGCTATTAAAACTTCGATGCATATGTGGAGAAATCATTCAAATCCTCTCACAATAGTACCTGCACAGGCTGGAACCATTCAATTCCAGATGCTTTCTGCTATTGTCATCACAGCATCATTTGTTGCAGAAAAGTTTATCTAAATCTCAGTGTTTAAATGCCCTCTGGCCTGTAAAGACCATGGTCACCTTTGGATTTGCTTCGTTGCATGCAATTATAGATTCGAAATCTCTTTCAGAACCACCAGGGTGTACTATTGCTGAGATGCCTTCTTTAATACCCACATCAACACCATCCCTGAAAGGAAAGAATGCATCGGAGACCATTACCGCACTGATAAGTCCACCTTTATTCTTTTTTGTCTCTTCATCTATCTCAAGGAGTTTATTTCTATCCCTTTTGCCATTCTTCACATCAAGCTCAAACGTTTTATAAGGGACATTGTATTTCTTAAAGCATATGGCATCAGCATATTTTGTATATGCCTTGAAGACTGCAATCTCAGCCACTCCTACCCTGTCCTGTTCGCCTGTACCGATACCAACTGTTACACCATCTTTCACATAAATCACTGAGTTTGAT
>JAGVMY010000043.1 GCA_020053565.1 Thermodesulfovibrionales bacterium | reverse complement strand
TATAATGCACTGAAGGGATTAGGTTATCACACAGTTGCGATAGATGCAGGCCCTGACCTTTGCAGTGTACTGATCAGTAACAAGATAGAGATTGCATTTCTTGCGCTTCATGGAGGATATGGAGAGAATGGTTCTGTACAAGGCATGCTTGAGGTTCTCAGAATCCCTTATACAGGTTCAAAAGTACTCGCATCTGCCCTTGCAATGGATAAGGACGCATCTAAAAAGATATTCCTTTATCATGATATCCCTGTGCCACCATTTGTAGTAATTAAACGTTCAACATTCAGCCCCCCCACCCATCCCTCCCCCTCGAGGGGGGAGGGTGAGGGAGGGGGTGAAAACTCCGAACTCCGAACCTCGAACTTTGAACTAAAAATTGACTTTCCGTTGCCCTGGGTTGTCAAGCCAGCAACTGAGGGTTCAAGTGTAGGGGTAAGTATAGTGAGAGATGAGGTGAATCTCAGGGAAGCTGTTGAAAAAGCAGGTTCATTGAGTGAAAAGGTGATGATAGAGAAATATATTGACGGTAAAGAGGTACATATAGGGATACTCGATGAGAAGGTACTTGGTGGAGTTGAGGTAAGGCCATCTCTCGAATTCTACAGTTATGAGGCTAAATATACGGCTGGGTTAACAAAGTATATACTTCCTCCGGAAATAGACAGTAAAGCTTATGAAAAGACGAAAGATGCTGCGCTTTCTGCTCATAGTGCCCTTGGATGTAAAGGCGCAACAAGGGTTGATCTCAGGGTTGATGGAGAAGGGAACCCCTATGTGCTTGAGGTTAATACTATCCCGGGTATGACGGAGACAAGTCTATTACCAAAAATAGCAAGACATGCAGGTCTTGATTTTCCAGCCTTGATAGAAGAAATACTCAGAGGGGCTATTGATGAGGGCTAAGAAGAAGGTCACTCATCGCGGTGTATTCTGGAATGTTGCCGCTCTCTTCTTGCTTATTCTCATACTTACAGGAGCAGCATATAGCTCTGTTACCCTGGACATAGGAAAATTTCTGTCCCCGGTTAACCATATTATTTTTATCGGTAATAAACATCTCACAGATGATGAACTCATGGCACTCACAGGGATTCATAAGAATGAAAGTCTGGTAACGATTTCAAATAAAAAGGTGATCCAGGGGTTACTCAAATCTCCATGGATCAGGTCTGTAAGTGTGAGAAAAGAATTCCCTGATACGCTCTCAATAGTAATAGAGGAAGCTGTGCCATTTGCGCTTCTTGACATGAATGGCCACCTTTTTCTCGTAGATGAGAACGGTAAACTTCTTGAAGAGCTTAAAGATAATGCTATACCTTTTCTCCCTATAATCACAGGTGACCCGTTTAAAGAGAGTAAAGGATTCTCAGAAGCTCTTCATCTCGCAAAATTGATGAATGATAAAGGATTTTCATTAGAAAAGAACCACATCGAGATCATTGCATGTAAACCGCAGGAACTTACCGTAACCATTGATGGGACTGTTGTGAAAGTAGGATCCGGGGAATATGAAGAAAAACTCAAAAAGCTTTTTGAATTAGAAGACGAGATAAAGAAGAGGAAAATCTCTGTTGATATTATAGATTTAAGATTTGCAAACAGGGTAATTGTAAAACCTATCAAAGAGGGGATTAAGTGATGGTTCGGCAGGCTCACCACGGGAATATTATCGTGGGACTTGATGTGGGGACGACGAAAATCTGCGCTGTTGTGGGAGAACTGTCTGAAACCGGTGTCGAAATACGTGCGGTCGGCACATCAGCGTCAACAGGGCTCAGAAAGGGAGTGGTCGTCAATATAGACTCCACAGTAGAGTCAATAAAAAACGCAGCGAACGAAGCGAAATCTTTGACAGGTTTTGAAATAAATACTGTATACGTTGGTATTACAGGAGGGCATATCAAAGGTTTTAATAGCTATGGTGCAGTTGGTGTGAGACGCAAAGAGGTGACTTACATGGATGTTGATCGCGTGATAGATTCTGCAAAGGCTGTATATGTCCCGCTCGATAGGGAGGTCCTCCATGTGATTCCCACAGGGTACATTCTTGATGGACAGAATGGAATCAGGGATCCTGTTGGAATGGCAGGGGGCAGGCTTGAGGCAAATGTTCATATAGTCACAGGTGCAGTGACTTCAGTGCAGAACCTTCTGAAGTGCTGTGAGAAGGCAGGTCTTGACGTCATTGATATAGTTTTTGAACCTCTTGCATCAGCAGAGGCAATACTTACCGATGATGAGAAAGAACTCGGAGTCGCCATTGTTGATATTGGTGGCGGTACAACAGATATCATTCTTTACAAGGATGGCTGGCTCCGACATGTATCTGTTCTCGCGATCGGAGGAAACCATTTTACAAATGATATCGCTGTTGGTCTCAGGATTCCTGTTTCAGAGGCTGAAAGGATTAAAAAGAGTTTTGGTTCTGCTGCCACAAGCATGGCAAGTGACTCGGAAGAGATAGATATTATTCAGGCCGGGCATGAAAGAAAAGTTCCACGCAGATGCTTGTTAGAGATTATACAACCGAGGACAGAGGAACTATTAGATTTAATAAAAAGTGAACTTCTCTCATGTGCCGGATACGATATTGCCTCATCAGGTGTTGTGTTCACAGGAGGCGGTTCTCTTCTTAACGGCCTTGACAGAATAGCAGAGGTACTATTAGGGCTTCCGGTGAGGATAGGTTTTCCGGAAAACATAAAGAGATGCGAAGGGAGTATACACAATCCAATTTATGCCACAGGTGTGGGGCTGGTGCTTTATGGATTCACTACAGTGTCAAACAGAAAAATTTATCATGATACATTTGCAGGAATAGTAGGAAAAATGAAAGGGTGGGTAAAAGAAATTTTTAGATAAAAAAGGAGGTATGTATGTTTGAAATGGAAGAAGTGAAAGGACAGAAAGCAAAGATTAGAGTTGTAGGTGTTGGAGGAGCAGGAGGCAATGCGATCAATAATATGATCGCATCAAACCTTCATGGAGTTGAATTCATCGCTGTGAACACGGACATGCAGGCCCTCGAGACTTCTCTTGCATCTGTGAAGGTACAGATTGGCACGAATCTTACCAGAGGGCTTGGTGCAGGTTCAAACCCCGAGATCGGGAGAGAGGCAGCTTTTGAAGATAGGATTGCCATTGCTGAGTCTATCGAAGGCGCTGACATGGTCTTTATCACTGCGGGCATGGGTGGAGGCACAGGTACAGGTGCAGGGCCTGTGATTGCAGGTATTTCAAAAGAACTTGGTATCCTCACCATTGGTGTCGTAACAAAACCATTTTTCTATGAAGGCAGAATCAGGTGGATGAATTCCGAAGAAGGAGTAAAAGAACTGAGAAAATGCGTGGATACCATTATTGTCATACCAAATGACAGGATCGGCCTCGTTGTTGAAAAAGGGACACCGCTGCTTAAGTCTTTTGCTGTAGCCAATGATGTCCTCAGGCAAGCGGTACAGGGAATATCTGATATTATCCTGGTTCCAGGGCTGATCAATGTTGACTTTGCTGATGTCAGGACTATTTTAGAAAATAAAGGCCGTGCAGTTATGGGTTCGGGAATGGGAAAAGGAGAAGGTGGAGCTCTCGAGGCAGCAAAAAAGGCTGTATCAAACAGTTTACTCGAGGAATCCTCCATTGAAGGTGCAAAGGGAATCCTCATCAATATTACAGGTGGACTTGAACTCTCGTTAAACGATATTCGTGAGGCAGCTGGCTTTATCTCTGACTCGGCGCACAAAGAGGTGCACTTTATATTTGGTGTAGTGATCAATCCTGATATGGATGATGAGGTGAAGATTACTGTGATCGCAACAGGCTTTGGTGAGCATAGGGAAAAGATAGAACTGCCACAGATAAAGAAGTGGACTCCTGTTAAAGAACCAGTGAGTTATAGAGGTTCGGATAGGGTTTTGTCAAAGACTCTTAAGCCCGATTATGCAATAGATATAATAACGACAGATATTATGTCTTATGAAAACCCTATAGATATACCTACATTTTTGAGAAAAGCACCCCAAAAAGAGATTTAGTCTTCCCCCTCAGAGGGGCTTCCACTCTGGAGGCCCCTCCCCCC
>JAGVMY010000119.1 GCA_020053565.1 Thermodesulfovibrionales bacterium | reverse complement strand
TATAAGGCATTCCTGGCCAATGTGGAGAAGCTGCCAAAAAGGAAGGGGAGGTGATATAAATGACAGGAAAATCATTTTTCATAGATACGACTAACTGCACTGCTTGTAGAGGGTGTCAAGTATCCTGCAAGCAGTGGAATAGGAATCCTGGAACCAAGACAATTCAGCGCGGAAGCTATCAGAATCCAGAAGATCTCTCATTTGCTACTTTTAAATTAGTGAGGTTTAGCGAATTAGAAGTGAATGGCCAACTGAGATGGTATTTCTTTGCTGATCAATGCAGACACTGTGTTGAACCACCATGCATGTATACTGCTCAATCTCTCGGCTATAAATCTATTATCAGAGACGAGAAAACAGGTGCTGTTCTTTATGATCCGAAGGTAAAGGTAAAAGCAGCGGATTTCAAACAGATAAAGGAATCCTGCCCTTGGGACATCCCTCGGAGAGATGAAAAGACAGAGGGAATGGCGAAGTGCACGATGTGCATTGACCGGATTAAAGAAGGGCTGTTGCCAGCCTGCGTGAAAACATGTCCTACAGGTGCTATGAATTTCGGAGATCGTGCTAAAATTCTCGATATGGCTCAGAAGAGACTGAAAGAGGTAAAGGCTATATCTCCTAAGTCCCAGCTTCTCAATGCTGAGACACACAGGACTATATTCCTTGTGGCGGATGATCCACAAAAGTACCATAAATTTGCTTTGGTGGAAGACCCCAATGGAATAACAAGGCTTGCAGCCATAAAGAAATTGATTCAGCCCTTTGTGAATCTTTCTCACTTCACAGGGTAAACATTACACATATATAATGTATATAGCTTGTTTCGGGGAATTCCCGAAACAAGCTATTTTTTTAAAATTATGAGGTGCTATTATTTTTCATGAGTAAATCATTAGAAATGATAAAAGAGCAGATTACACGTCTTAAGGAAACAAGGCCTGCCTATATGGATATACTCTCATTTTATGAAAAGATTATCACGAAACAGGCAGATATTAGACCCTCCATTGTTGTTCCTTTAAAAGAACTTGAAGGAGAATTGAAAAATTTACAAACAAAAGAGGGATTTCCCCTGATCAACAAAGAGGACTTTATATTGAATATTCCTTCTTCGATTATATTATTTGAATACCTATGCGAAATTGGAAAGAATACAACTGACAAGATGGAAGCAGATATCCACGCGATAGAACAATCCATGAGAAATGGCACCATAGAACTGGAAGAGTTGATAAAAAGGCATTTTGATGACGATTACCTTGATAAAATAGCAAGGGATCTGGAAATAAATAAGGCATTATTGAAATTCCTTATTCACACGAGCATAAAGCCCTCCATTGATGTAAATGTTGATAGACTTAAGGATGGACTCGACCTGAAACTCTGGAACAAAGGGTACTGTCCAGTTTGTGGTTCGTTACCCCAGATGTCCGGGCTGAGGGGAGAAGGACAGCGTTACTTTATGTGCTCCTTTTGCAGTTTTAAGTGGCAAGGTGACCGTATAATGTGTCCTTTCTGCGAAAACAAAGATCATAAAGATCTCCAGTATTTTTATGCAGAAGGAAATGAAGTCCATCGAGTAGATGTTTGTAATAAATGCAAACAATATATTAAGACGGTAGACACACGCAAACTCGACTATGAACCAGACTTGAACTTAGAAGATATTACAACTGTCCACCTTGACATTTTGACCACTCAGAAAGGTTTTAAAAGACCTGTCTCTGACCCCTGGGGTCCGTAGAATAATTCTCAATCTCAGTTTCTCTCATCCTGCAAAAGAATGAGAAGTGCAAAAATTATCATTCACTATTATTATTGAAAATAAACGTCGCGCATAGAGCAGTTCCCAATGATTTGCAATCGCAAAAGAGAGGCAAGTATATTGATAGAGACACTCACATTGGCCAAGGTTAGACAACATTTTCCTCGACCTCAAGTTGAGGACATTTCATCTGAAATAACCCAACAGATGAAACGTTTATCAGGTCATATACGTCCCGGTATGTCAGTGGCTATTACTGCAGGGAGCCGGGGCATAAATAATATTGGAATTATTTTACAAACTATAGTAACAGTTTTGCGCAATATGGGCGCAAACCCATTTATTGTTTCTGCAATGGGAAGTCATGGAAGTGGCACTGTAAAAGGTCAGGAAAGCATTTTACATAATCTTGGTATTACACAGGATGTAGTCGGCGCCCCATTGAAAATCACTTCTGATGCGGTAGAAATTGGTACTACACCCAGTGGACATATTTTATATATAGATGCTGAAGCAATGAAGGCAGACGGAATCCTACTCGTGAACCGGGTTAAACCGCACACTGCTCTTGGCGATAACATGGCGAGCGGCTTATTCAAAATGCTTACAGTAGGGCTTGGAAAAGTACCGGGAGCTATCCAGGTACACAGACTAGGGGCATCGGGCATTTATCAAGCCATTCTGGAGATGGCGCAATTAGCGCTGAAAAAACTTCCGGTGATAGGAGGTTTAGCAATAGTAGAAAATGGTTATATGGAAACCGCCAAAGTAGAATTATTTTTACCTGAGGAGATGGATGAGGGAGAACGAAAATTGCTGAAGCTTGCGAGCAGTCTATTACCTGGCCTCCCTGTTCTGGAATTAGACCTTCTGATTGTTGAGGAGATGGGTAAAAATTATAGTGGAACTGGAATGGATACACATGTTATCGGTCGATGGAAGATTCCTGGATTCCCTGAACCAGAGTTACCAAAAATAGGACGTATCGTTGTATTACGCCTTTCACATGCCTCTGAAGGTAATGCGAATGGTATCGGACTTGCTGATTTTACAACGTATAAGCTCATACAGTCCATAGATTGGAACACCACACTAACCAACGTCTCTACTACTGGATTCTGGCGTCGTGTTTTCTGTCCTCCATTTCTTGATAGCGACCGCGAAGCAATTGCATGGGCTCTTGAAAGTCTGCAATTTCCGCCACATACAACAATCTCTGTGGCATGTATACGTAACACCCTCCAATTAGATGAGTTATGGCTAAGTCAATCAGCATTAAACAAAGCAATGCGCTGCGAACAGATAGGACCATTTCAGCCACTTGAATTCAACCATAAAGGGGAATTGAAGCCAGCAGAATAAAAAGACTATTTCAGTTTTTCAAGTTCTTTAACAAGATCCTCAAGACGCGGTCTCTTGTTGATATCGTGTACATCTATATATCGAATGATTCCCTTTTTATCGATGACAAAAAGTGCCCTCTCAGAGACACCGTTTGAGCGTAAAACGCCGTAACGTTCTGCAACAGTTCCGTGTGGCCAGAAATCTGAAAGCACAGGAAACCATAACTTCCCCATTGGTGTGGTCCATGCATATAAAGTTGGGATGTTATCCACAGTAATACCGATCAGTATCGCATCAGATTTGTCAAAAATGTTTTTTGCAATATTGTAACCTGGCCATTGATCCGAACATACCGGTGTCCAGGCAGCAGGAACAAAAGAGATAACTACATTCTTTTTCCCAAGATACTGGTTAAGAGATATCTTCTCTCCGGAAACAGCTGGTAGGGTAAAGTCAGGTGCCTGGTCTCCAACCTTGAGCTTAGGCACGCTATCTGTGGGCTTAAGGGTACCTGGTTGGTAAATATAATCTTTGAACATTTCCGACAGACAATAGTCTGTTGTGATAAAGGTGGCGATAAAGATAACCCCAATTATCAAAGTAAGTCTTGCGATTCCCGTTTTATGCATAGTCAATCCTCCTATTTTAACCCGGAACGCTTACGTATCAATTTTAAAAATTCTTCAGCTCCTTTGATAGTCCCCAGTTCTGAATAAATGACCTGGTGAGTTCCCTTTTTATTGATTTTGATCGCAATAAAGAAAGGGGTTCTGACCTCTCCACAAGCCTTATGAATAGAGAAATCTTCATCTGGAAAAAGCGGGAACGGGACATTGTATGTTTTTTGAAAGACATCAACTTCAAAAGGAGTATTTCCTGCTCCGATACCTATAATTTTAATTTTACCTTTCAGGTCTGGATTTTTCTCTATGGCATTGTATAGTTCATTCACTACAGGAGCTTCTTTCTGACAATAAGGACAGTACATACTGAATATTTCTATGATCACGACATTTGCCTTGATCTGTGGTATTGTGAAAGAACCGTCGCCTTTAAGTCCAAGGTAGGTTTTTCCCTCTGGACTTTTCGGAACTGAAAGTTTTATGTCCGGCAGCATACCACCCTCTTTTGGCGGTTCATTGGCTGCAAAGGCAACAACAAGTCCTGAAAAAAGAAAGATAATACCTACTAATAAAATGGTTATTTTTTTCATGAGTCCCTCCAAGACTTTAAATTTCAATATACTTTTTAATGAATTAATTAAATAAGCTGTTGCTTTAATATCAGTGCATCTGAAGATATTGTCAAGTACTTTCCTATCCCCTCCCGATTGTCCTGTTCATGCTTCCAGTTTTATAGCCATCGAGGTCAACGGATATAAATTTATACCCAAGAGATTTTAATGTTTCAGAAATAATCTTTCTTTTCTCAGGCATCAATAATAACTCAATTTCATCCTCTCCAACCTCGATCCTTGCAATCCCATTATGATCTCTTACCCGTATTTCATGAAATCCAAGAGATCTAAGGAAGTCTTCTGCTTTTTCTACACGTTGTAAAGCCTCTTTTGTTATCCTTTGCCCGTAGGGAAACCTCGAAGAAAGGCATGGAGAAGATGGTTTGTCCCATGTGGAAAGACCGAGTTGTCGCGAAAGTTTTCTTACCTCTTCTTTTGTAATCCCGGCCTCTATCAACGGGCTCCTCACATTGTATTTTGTCGCAGCTATTCTGCCCGGTCTGAAGTCTGAAGTATCATCAACATTACTGCCATCAAGGACACACCTATATCCTTCAGAAGATGCAATATCTGAAAGTTTTTTGAACAACTCATCCTTACAGAAAAAACATCTGTCAGGTGTGTTATTCACAAATTCCTCTATTGAAAGCTCTTCTGTTTTTATAACCCTGTGCTCTATCCCGAATTCTGAGGTCATTTTTTTTGCTGTGAGAAAGTCGATAGAAGGTGTTGTTTCTGAAACTGCTGTTACCGCAAGTATTTTAATGCCTGAAATCTGCAGTGCCTTCAGGAGAAATGTACTGTCAACGCCTCCGGAATAGGCAAGCACAGCGCTCTGCATATCTGTGAGAATTTCTATGAGATTTTTAAATTTAGGGGCACTCATTGGTAAGAACTCTTCACTCATCACTCATAATTGTTTCTACTACAGTACTGTGACCTCGTAATTTTCCTGGTGGAGATTGATGTTTCCCTTTACCGTAACTTTTACATTATATTGGCTCTCTATATCCTCAAGCCCCTGCCGTTCTTCGTCAGAAAGAAGTTCTGCAACAGAAGGATGGGCTGTCACAATAATCCTTTCACCACTGCGTCTTGCAAGTCTCTTTATTTTTCTGAATATCTCATAACAGAGTGTTCGGGGTGACTTGACAAAAGCTTTCCCCTCACAATACGGACAGGCTTCGCAAAGTACTCTCCCGAGGCTTTCCCTGACACGTTTTCTTGTCATCTGGATAAGCCCGAGTTCTGATATATGGGATATTGTGTTTTTTGCCCTGTCTTTCCTCATTGTCTCAATAAATCCATTAAAAACCCTTTCCCTGTTTTCAAGTTTTTCCATATCAATGAAATCTACAATGATAATTCCGCCAAGATTTCTTAGCCTTATCTGGTAGGCAATCTCCTTGACAGCCTCAAGGTTGGTCTTAAGTATGGTATCTTCAAGTTCTTCCTTACCAACAAATTTGCCCGTATTTACGTCTATGACAGTCATTGCCTCTGTCTGGTCAATCACAATATAGCCGCCTGACTTCAACCAGACTTTTCTGCTAAGTGCCCTCGAAATGTCGAGTTCAATTCCAAATGTATCGAATATGGGTTCTGTCCCTTCATAAAGTTCTATCTTCCCTAAAAGTTTTTCGACATGGGCCCTTACAAAATCCTTAATACGTTCATACTCTTCTTCAGAGTCTATCACAAGCCTCTTCACATCCTGGCTCATAAGGTCTCGTACACTTCTGGATACAAGGTCGAGATCACTGTAAAGCAGGGAAGGTGCGGTTACTCTGTCTTTTTTCTTCTGAATGGTCTCCCATAATAAAAAAAGAAACTCAAAATCTTTTTTAAGTTCTTCCTCGGTAGAACCCTCACTTGCTGTCCTTATAATAAGCCCGTAACCTTTTGGTTGTATATCTTCAACTATTTTTTTAAGTCTTGTTCGTTCTGCCTCATCAGATATCCTCCTTGATATCCCTATATGGTCTACATTCGGCATAAGTACAAGATATCTCCCCGGGAGTGTGACATACGAAGTGAGACGAGCCCCCTTACTGCCGATTGGATCCTTTGAAGCCTGCACAAGGATTTCCTGTCCTTCCTGGACAAGATCCTCAATGGTGAAGTCTGGTTTCCCTTTTCTTGAAACGAGTTCAAGAGAGTTGTTCATTTCTTCTTCATCGAGAAAGGGCACAAATTCTTCTATACCAGCACGAATGTCGGTCACATAAAGGAAAGCTGCTTTTTCAAAGCCTATATCAACAAAAGCTGACTGCATACCAGGAAGGATTTTCACAACCTTGCCTTTATATATGTTCCCCACAAGGCTTGCATCGCGCTTCCTTTCAACATAAAACTCAACGACCTGGCCTCCTTCGAGAAGGCCAACCCTTGTCTCTTCACGTGTCACATTAATCAGGATTTCGCTGTCCACTGCAAGCTCGTCTCAATAGGTGTGACCCATCCATTATCCCATCCATAAAGGGCAACTCTTGTTATATCCAGTTCGTCTATGGGGATATTAAAGACCTCGGGAAGAAGTTCATTGAGCCTCACCTTTATATCTCCCTGGTCTGCCACTATTAAATGTATCATATTTTCTCTTATCATTTTTGCTTCTTCTACCATATCCCTGAGGTTTACTTTCTGTTTTTCTCTGGACACCATTATCTCTTCTTCTGATAAAAATTTATGAATGTGAGATAAATCCCTGCCTTTTATTTCATATTCATACCTTGTGATAAAATTGCTCAGAGATTTCATATTCACCGGTAAAACGACCATGTCCTTCACGTATATCCCTTCAGGGAACAACTCGTTCAGTTTCCTCATGTTTATAACTATATCAAAAGGCGGTATTATTTTCATATCAAAATACTCACTAAGGCCTCCGATGCCCACACCGAGTGGAGGACCAAAAGACACTTCTGGATGCGGGTGAAAGCCTTTTGAAAACTCAAGGGGAAATTCCGCCCTTCTTAAAGCCCTGAGTAACGTTGTCATGAGTTCAAGATGCGATAGATATTTCAATCTGCCTGTCTTAGAAAATTCTACTCTTATCTTTAAAGGCTTAAAATGTCTTATGTTGAGAGGTTGAGAAGTTGAGAAGTTGAGAAGTTCCGAGGTATTTTCTCCTCTTGTACTTCCAATCTTCCCAATTTCTAAGCTTCTCAGCTTCATTGCGTCTTCTTTACATTCAAGTCCGCAGAGGTGACAGGTCTTTCTACAGTCAGGCGTGATATCACATGATAATGCCTTCTGGCGTTCCTTCCACAGGAATTCTTTTGTCACACCAACATCTATATTTTCCCAGGGAAGTGTGTCTGAACTTTCATACATTTTTTCAGCAAAATCTGCTGCATTTATACCGGTGCGATTCATCGCCTTTTCCCATTTCTCGAACTCAAAAACATCTGACCACCCATCAAGCCTGCACCCCAAAGACCACGCTTTCTCGATAAGGAACGCGAGACTCTCATCACCTCTGGAGAGAGCAGCTTCAAGAAGACTCATCTTCACATCATGACTTTTTACCTTAATGCCTCTTTTTGCGAGTACATCCTTTAGATAATCTATTTTACCTTTGAGACGCGTAGCAGGGTTCTGTCCATGCCACTGAAATGGTGTGTGGGGTTTTGGCACAAAGGGAGAAATCCCTACATTTATATTCACAAACCTCCCTGTATGCTGCTTTGCTATTGTAAGTGCCTTCATAACCATTTCAGGGATTTTTTCTATATCTTCTTCTGTCTCTGTGGGAAGACCTACCATGAAATAGAGTTTAATAGTATGCCAACCTTCATTGAAGAGTATTTTAAGGACCCTTTCATAGTCGTCTTCAGAGAAATCTTTATTAATTACCCTTCTCAGCCTCTCACTGCCTGCCTCAGGCGCAATGGTAAAACCGGTCTTCCTCACAGCGCGTATCTCTTTGAGGAGATCCTGGTTAATAGATGCAACTCTCAGAGATGGAAGTGAAAGGGCAATCTTATTTTTTGAAAATTTTTTGTTCAGTTCCTTTACAACCTGTAAAAGGCACGTGTAGTCTCCGGCACTCAGTGACGTTAATGAAATTTCTTCATAGCCTGTATTTTTCAAAGAGTTCCCCGCGATCTCCAAAACCTTTTCAGGGCTTCTTTCACGAACTGGCCTGTAGGTGATACCAGCCTGACAGAATCTGCAACCTCTCGAACACCCCCTCGAAACTTCTATATTTACTCTGTCATGGATAAGCGGGGTATACGGGATAATCGGATTAACCGGGTAAGGAGCATCATCAAGTGATTTTATTAAACGCCTTTTAATCCTCCCTTGCCCCCTCTTTTCAAATCCCCCCTTACCCCCCTTTTCTAAAGGGGGGGTGGGGGGATTACAGTGGACATGCGGCACATACATGCCCTCAATCTCAGATAGAGATAGAAGGAGAGATTCCCTTTTGCCGTCTCCACCTGTCTTCCATTGATAAAATGAATCAAGTATGTCCCTTATAGCCTCTTCTCCATCTCCAATCAGGAATGCATCAATAAATGGAGACATTGGTGCCGGGTTGACGGTACACGGCCCGCCAGCAATAACAAGCGGATAGCGGTGTGCATTTGATACATTATTTCTTTCTTCAGTTCTAAGCGGGATTCCGCCAAGAGAGAGCATACTGAGAACTGTCGTATATAAAAGCTCATACTGAAGGCTGAAGCCTACAATATCAAAATCTTTTAATGGCCTGTTAGATTCTAAAGATGAAAGGGGCATGCCTTTTGTCTTCATCTCAGCCTCAAGATCAAGCCATGGAGAGAACACCCTTTCAGCAGATGCATAGGGGAGGTCGTTGATTATTTTATAAAGTATCTTAAGTCCGAGATGAGACATCCCAATCTCATAAACATCAGGGAATGCAAGTGCAACTCTTACCGCAGCTTTCTTATGAATGGAATTGATCTCACTATTGATATACCGGCTTGGTTTCAGAAAAGATGATAGATTTACGGTGAACTTCTTTTCAATCCTCAACATAGCTAAGAATACCACTTCAAAACTTCCTTTGGCAAGAAACGGTTATATAACTTGACTTCAAAATAGAGTTAAAGGTTTAATAGTGAAATGACACAATCATGTAAAAGGGCAACACAAAGTACAATGAAAATAATCTTCTCCATGCTCTTTTTTCTCATCCTTTTTATCGTTTCCTGTTCGGGGAAACCAGCAGTTAAACCTGAAGGACCATTCAATCCTGAAAAGGCACTTGCAAAAGCAAATGAACAGATAGACAAAAAAGATTATGAGGAGGCAAGGACAACACTTCTTGAGATTAAAAACAGGGACCTGTCTAAAAAATTTGCTCCTCTTGCACAGCTCAAGATTGCAGATACTTATGTGAAAGAGGGTGAGCCTGAATTAGCTGTTATTGAGTTCCAAAGATTCCTTGAAGTATATCCTGACCATAAGTATGCCGTTTATGCACAGTACCAGCTTTCTATGGTCCACTTCAGTCAGATAGAGGGCCCTGAGAGGGGATATAGCGGTGCAGCCAAAGCCCTTGAAGAATTTGAGAAACTTAAGAAGATGTTTCCAAGAAACCCATATAAAGAGATTGTAGATCTCAGAATCGAGAAATGTAAAATTATAATTGCAGATTATGAATTTCTTGTTGGGGAGTTCTACTACAAAAAAGGTTCCTATAGCTCAGCAATTGGCAGGTTCGAAGGATTGATGAAAAAATATCCTGATTACAAGCGTGAGGTTGATGTGCTGTTTTATAGTGGGATGTCTTATAAAAATATGGGACAGAAAGACAAAGCTGCAGAGTATCTCAATCGTCTTATCGAGAAGTATCCGAATTATAAGATTACTAAAACTGCAAAGAAAGAACTTGCTACTATCAAATGAGCATACAGAACAAAAACATTTTTTCAACCAGTGTTCTGTGTTTTTGAGCCTCTATGTAGAGAGATGAATTGAATTATTATCCCTCATTCCTCAATCTTATCGGTAAAAGGGCTGTCGTTATCGGGGGTGGCAGGGTTGCAGAAAGAAAAATTCTTACTCTCCTCAAGGCTGGTGCGCGTGTTACAGTCATAAGTCCTCAACTTACAAAAAGGATCGAAAAAGAAAAACGTAAAAACAACATAAAACATATTTCCCGGCACTATAGAAAAGGCGATCTTAAAAATGCATTCATCATCATCGCTGCAACAGATTCTCAGGTCATTAATAAGCACATCTCTGAAGATACACTGTGCCTGGTGAATGTTGTGGATGCTCCGTCTTTGTGCAATTTCATTGTTCCCTCAGTTGTAAAACGAGGCCCGCTGACTATAGCAATCTCAACGAGTGGCGTAAGCCCTGCGCTTTCAAAATCAATTCGTAAAGAACTTGAGAAACTCTACAGTTCTGAATTTTCCCGCTATTTGAAATTCCTGGAAAAATTTCGTAAAAAGGCAGTGAAGGAGATTCCGGATAAAACAAAAAGGGCTACATTTTTAAAAAGCCTTGCATCAAAAGAAATAATAGATATGCTCAGGAAGAAGGGGTTTAAAGAGGTTGTAAAAATTCTCCAGTAAAACGGGGGTGATATGGATTTAAAAAATTTTGATAAAATGGAAGCACCGGAGCTTCGTCGCTACCTTGAATTTCTCCTCTGGCATTACAGGGTCGTAGACGCCTTCTGGTTTATCTATGTTGGAGAGCAATTTGGTCAGCCAATTGCAGAGCGTATCAATGAACAAGTCTGGGCACGTGTCGCTGGAATGGCTGCAAAAGATATTCTCTCACGCTTTCAGATTCACGAAAAAGGCCTGAGAGGTTTCGTACAGGCTCTGAATCTTTTCCCCTGGCGCATAATCGCAGGCTATCATATCCATGAAGACAAGAATCAGGTAATTATATCAGTTCCCTCATGTCCCACACAGGAGGCAAGGCTCCGGAGAGGTCTGGAAGAGTTTGTATGCAAAGAAATGCACCGGGGTGAATTTATCAATTTTGCCGGGGAAATAGATGAGCGTATTCGTGTTGAATGCCTCTTTGCACCACCTGATTCCCACCCTAAGGATATGTTCTGCCAGTGGCGTTTTTATCTTGAGGAAAATACAGGTTAAGCTGTACAAGAGAGGTGAATTGTCATGCAAAGACTCATTAAGAAAAGAGCAAAAAAGGCTGGTCTTCCTCCAGGGACACTTATTCATATCGGGGAGAAGAAGACTGATGAAATAAAGATTACAGCAGTCGATTACGACGAGACACTTTTTCAGGAAAAAGAATTAAAGACGATCGTGGAATGTTTTCCTTACAAAGACAAGCCTGCCATAACATGGATTAATGTAGACGGTGTGCATCAGATTGAGACCTTAGAAAAACTTGGTGATTGCTTTGGATTGCATCCTCTTGTCCTTGAAGACATTCTGAACACCGACCAACGTACGAAAATAGAGGATTACGGTGACTATATTTATATCGTTCTGAAAATGCTTTATTACAACAACTCAAGCACTGAGATGGTTACAGAGCAGATAAGTTTGATCCTTGGACAGAATTTTGTCCTCTCTTTTCAAGAAGGGATAAAAGGAGATATTTTTAATCAAGTGAGAGAGCGAATCAGAAACGGCAAAGGTCGCATAAGAAAAATGGGAGCTGATTATCTTGTTTACACTTTGTTAGATACAATAATTGACAACTATTTTATAATCCTTGAAAAACTCGGAGAGAAAATAGAGTTCCTTGAAGACGAATTAGTGACGAATCCAACTCCGGCAACCTTACAGATAATTCACAATTTAAAAAGAGACATGATATTTCTGCGTAAGTCGGTCTGGCCTTTACGGGAAGTAATCAGTGTCATGGAAAGAGGAGAATCACCACTTGTTCAGGAAACGACTGGCATATTTCTGAGAGATGTTTACGACCATACAATTCATGTAATCGACACAATAGAGACATTCAGAGAAATGCTTTCCGGGATGCTCGATGTCTATCTGTCAAGTATCAGTAATAAACTGAATTCGATAATGAAAGTGCTGACGATTATTGCAACGATATTTATGCCGCTCACTTTCTTTGCAGGAGTTTATGGAATGAATTTCAAATATATGCCGGAACTCGAGTGGCATTGGGGTTATCCTATAGTGTTACTCTTCATGTTCAGTATTGGTATTTCCATGCTCATTTATTTCAAGAAGAAAAAATGGATGTAATTAAGGGAATAATAGATTGTGATTAGCCTCCTGGTTCTTGTTGTGATAGTGATATTCTTAGCAAGCTATCTTTTTTATGGCCGGTTTTTATTCAAACAGATGAGATTAGACGATTCCCGGCCGACACCTGCATGCCGGTTAAACGACGGAGTTGATTTTGTTCCGGCAAAACCTGCCCTTCTTTTAGGACAACATTTTTCTGCAATCTCAGCAGCAGGTCCCGTTGTAGGGCCAATTCTTGCATGTATCTGGTTCGGCTGGTTGCCTGCGGTACTGTGGATTATAATCGGCGCAGCATTCATCGGCGGGGTACACGATTTTTTAAGTCTCGTTGCCTCGATAAGACATAAGGCAGCATCTATTGGCGAGATTGTAAAACACCATATGTCCCGCACATCGTATATTCTTTTTCTTATATTTGTCTGGTTCGCGTTAATTTATGCCATCATTACATTTACTGATATCACTGCCCGGACATTTAAGACGATCACTGAAGGAATGGCTTTTGGTCCGGGTGTAGCTGCATCTTCAATGCTTTATCTGCTTCTTGGAATCATTATGGGAATCTTGTTATATAAATTTAAGCTAAAACTCTGGATAGCTACGTTGATATTTTTGCCTTTGGTATTGGTTATTGTATGGGTTGGTCCAAGATTACCTCAGCCAATCATCTCTTTTCTCTCAGATATATCCATAAAACAATGGGATATTTTTCTTTTAGTTTATTGTTTTATTGCATCAGTAATACCAATGTGGTTATTACTCCAACCACGGGGGTATCTTGGAGGCTGGTTACTCTATCTGACAATATTTATTGGATTGATTGGAGCTTTATTTGGCGGGTTCAGAATAGAATATCCTGCATTGAATACCGAAGGGTTAAGAAGTCTGGATAATGGTAAGTTAATCTTTCCTGTCCTTTTTATCACAATTGCCTGTGGTGCATGCTCAGGATTTCATGGAATAGTAAGCTCTGGCACCACCTCCAAACAGCTTCTCAAAGAGTCAAATGCACTCCCTATAGGTTACGGAGCAATGCTCCTTGAAGGTTTAGTTGCTGTTCTGGCGCTCGCAACAGTAATAATGATACCAAAGGGAGCAGACATCCTAAAAACAGACCCAAATCTTATTTATGCTCATGGGATTGCCAGCTATCTGGGTCTTATGGGAGTGGGTTTTAGTATCGCTTTTCCTTTCGCTCTCCTTGCTTTCTCAACTTTTGTTTATGATACCCTCGACGTGTGCACAAGGCTTGCACGATATATTTTTCAGGAACTCACAGGCTGGGAAACAAGAATTGGTGGTTTCTTTGCTGCATTAATCAGTTTAGTTATTCCTTTTGCATTCCTCATACTTACTCAAGAAAAGGGGTATCTGGTAGCCTGGCCCATTTTTGGAACAAGCAATCAATTGCTCGCCAGCCTGATACTCTTGGCAATATCTGTGTGGTTAATCAGGAGCGGTAAGAATGCTCTCTATTCTGTCATCCCGATGATATTCATGATAGGGATGACATTGTGGTCTTTGATACTCTTGATTGAACCCTTTTTAAACTCACTGCCTGACTTGTTTACGGGTGTAAGCATTAAACCCGATACGTTAATCCTGGGCATTTGTGGAATTATTTTGTTAATTCTGAGCGTTCTGTTGATTTTTGAGGCAATAAGGGTGTTAGTGTTGAAACCTGTAAAGGATAAAAAAGCCTGATGGTTATATTTATCGGGCTTACCAATTTGTTAGCTTTGCGGCTTGCATGCTTGAAAAATTTATGGTAGGCAAAGATAGTCAAAAAGGGGTTGTCACATGATTCATTACGCATGGATTATAGCATTTACAGGAGCACTCGTGACAATCCTTGCCCACGGTTTCGGAAGGATGTCTTATTCTGTCATACTGCCCTCCATGAAAGACGGTTTAATGCTCACCTATACTCAGCTTGGGTCTATTGCGATGGGGAATTTTGTGGGATACCTCTGTCTCGCAATCATAGGGGGATTCCTTGCAGCCCGTTTCGGGGTCCGACGGGTAGTTTTCATATCCCTCATCGTGATCGGCATAAGCTTGTTTTTCACCGGCCTCGCAGATTCATTCCTGTCTGCTTTTATCATGAGGCTCATTACCGGAGCAGGTAACGGAGGCTGCTATGTGCCGATTATGGCACTCCCTGCAGCCTGGTTTGTGGCAAAGAAGAGAGGATTCGCAACGGGTATAGTGTCAGCCGGTGTAGGCGTTGGTCTCTTCCTGTCCGGCATTATCCTCCCCCTTATCATCTCTTCCTTCGGGAAAGACGGATGGAGGTATGCATGGTTTGTACTGGGCATTGCCGTATTTATATTTTCCTTTGTTTGTTATGCATTCCTGAGGAATAACCCGAAAGAAAAGGGGCTCTCCATGTACGGCGGTGAGGAGGAGCAAAGAGGAGGACCGAAGGTTACGCTCTTTTCAGCATTCAAAGACGTTGTTGGAGAAACAGAAATATGGAAACTGGGCTGTGTTTATTTTATGTTCGGCTTCTCATACATTATATACCTTACCTTTTTTGTTGCATATCTCACCAAAGAGATAGGGGTTCCTTCTATCGCCGCAGGGAGGATATTTGCTCTCCTCGGTATTGTCAGCATCTTCTGCGGGGTCATCTACGGATGGATTTCTGATGTGCTCGGACGCAGATTCGGCTTAATAATCTCTTATGTAACCCTTGCAGTTTCTTATATCATCTTTGCTTTCTGGAAAGATTACACCGGGTTTTATGTATCTGCCTTTGTATTCGGCATTGCTTCCTTTTCCGTACCGACAATCATGGCTGCGGCATCAGGGGACGCTGTGGGAGGGAGGCTCGCTCCTGCAGGCCTTGGTTTCATCACCCTCTTTTTCGGAATAGGTCAGGCATTGGGCCCGGTAATCGGTGGATGGCTCAAGGACACAACAGGAACATTTACTTATGCATTTATGCTCTCCGCAGCCATATCCCTAATAGGTGCAACCGGCTCTCTCATTTTAAGAAAGAAAACCATCTCATCCGCTTTTTAGGTTGATAGCTTGCCCGCTTGCTTCTTTGCTTCCGCCTTGGGCGGACTCATTGCTGTTGCAGTGGCATGGCAGTTTCGGATATAGTACATTATCCTCGTTGAGGTGAGGGGGGAAGTGGGTTACATTATTCTTTAGGAATGTTTGGTAAAGAACGAGAGCCTGTTCTCAAAAAAAGAATGGGCTTTTTTGTTTTAGAAGGAGTGGTTATGGCAAAGTACACGGCATCAATCGATGAAGACACGCGTCAGAGGATCCATGCATTACCGAGGGGCATAAACTTCTCAGCCTTCATGCGAAAGGCAATCAATGTCTTTGTTGAGGAGCTTGAGAAAGACCATGATCTGGAGCCTGAAAATTTCATCATCACCTGCACTGCCCGTAAAGATGCATCAGATAAAAAAAGAAGATAAGGGCATGGGAAAAAGAAAAATTCTTATCACCTGCGCAAAGGGCATACCGCCTTTTTTAAAAGAAGAACTCCTTAAGCTCGGATTTCCCGTTCTTTCTGAGACATTGGCAGGCATAGAGACAGAAGGCACCATCGACGATACCATGAGGCTTAATCTCCATCTCAGAACAGGACATCGTGTCCTTTTCCTCCTCAGGGAATTTATTGCAGCAGATGCCGATGCCCTCTACCGCGCGGTTTCCGAAATAGTATGGGAGGATTATATAGACGAGGATGGATATTTCTCTGTAACCTCCAGCGTGGATAACCCCACTATCAGGGATTCGCGCTATGCAAACGTAAAGTGCAAGGATGCGATTGCAGACAGGATAAAAGAAAAGCGCGGAAAACGTCCTGACTCAGGCCCTGCCCAGGACAGGGTCGTAGTAAACCTCTATTGGAAAGACGATAGATGCTCGCTTTATCTTGATACATCAGGAGAATCCCTTTCGAGGCGCGGCTACAGAAAGATACCCATGACAGCGCCCATGCAGGAGACACTTGCCGCTGCTGTTATCATGGCAACCGGATGGAAAGCCGAGAGTCATTTCATTAATCCCATGTGCGGAAGCGGCACCCTGGCAATCGAGGCTGCATTAATTACCCTTAACAGGGCGCCCGGTCTTTTGCGAGGCAATTACGGGTTCATGCATCTGAAGGGATTTAATGAACCTCTCTGGAACGAGCTTCGCTCAGAGGCAAAAAAGAAATCAAAAAAAACCTTAGGGTGCAGGATTATTGCAACTGATATAAAAGGAGAGGCTGTTGAGGCAGCAAGGAAAAATGCCGCCACTGCAGGCGTGGAGCATCTGATCGAATTTGATGTATCCGATTATTCAGAAACCGCAGTCCCTGAAGGCAGAGGGATTGTAATCCTCAACCCCGAATACGGAGAAAGAATGGGGAAGATGAAAGAGCTTGAGGGTGTGTACGAGGGAATCGGTGATTTTTTTAAGCAGAAGTGCAGGGGATACACAGGATATCTGTTCACAGGAAACCTTGATCTGGCAAAAAAGGTGGGGCTGAGGGCGAAAAGGAGAATCCCGTTTTTTAACAGCAGGATAGAATGCAGGCTCCTCGAGTATGAGCTCTACGAAGGCAGCAGAAAGAAAAAGTAAGATGGTGGAATCAAAGAAATAACTCACAGGAGAGAACTTTATGGATGGGACCAGACGCACAGATATAAGACCGGGATTACGTGTTTCAATTGTGCTGAAAAAAGACCAGCAGACAGGGAAACTCACTGAAGGAATTGTAAGGGATATTTTAACTCATTCACCTGCACATCCACATGGAATCAAAGTTTGTCTGAAAAGTGGGGAAATCGGGCGTGTAAAAAAGATACTTGCTTAATCTGTTCTGCCACTCTCAGACTCTAACCCTTCTGCACTACTTTGCGGGTTGGCGGATTTTGGGGCGGATGTGCTTGTTGTCAGAAAAAGTTTCTGAAGATGTATATCATGAGAAGTCAATGTCCTAAAACCCCTTGCTAAAAATTCTAATTTCTGATATTCTGATTTCAGAATATCAGTTCAGGAGGTGCAGTATGCAGGCAGCTAAAGTCTCTGTTGCAGAGATAAAATCACGGGGGCAGTTGACCATACCTAAGAAAATACGCGAGGCAGGACACCTTGAAGAGGGACAGGTTGTCTCTATAATCCCTGTTGGAGATTCACTCCTCATAACGCCGAAAAGGCTTGATCTCGATGAAGCAAGAAGGCAGATAAAAAAGCTGCTTAAGTCATCAGGTCTTTCGCTCGAGGATTTGCTGTCAGGGCTTAAAGAGGAAAGAGAGGCCTTGTACAAAGAGACCTATGGCAAAAAGAGAGTTTAGGATTTTTCTCGACTCAAATGTCATACTTTCAGGTCTTTTTTCCGATACAGGCCCGCCACGTGTTATCCTTGACCTCCTTTCTCTCAACCTTCCCATGCTTCATGCTGTAACAGGGAGGTATAACATCATTGAAATCGAGAGAAACCTTAAAAAGAAAATGCCCACCGTCATTTCTGTGTATAAAGAGTACCTTCCCAAGCTCAATCTTGAAATTGTTCCTATGCCTCCCATAGCAATGATAAAGAATCTTTCAGGGAATACCTCTGACAAGGATGTACCCGTCCTTGCTTCTGCATTTATAGGAAAAGCCGATTTTCTCGTGACCGGAGATAAGAAAGACTTTGCAAAGCTCCGCATAAAAGGCATTTATCTGTTCAAGATAGTAAGTCCCTCAGAGTTTCTTGAAATAATCCTGCCTGAAATACTTAAGTCGATGGAACAATCTATCTAATCCCATACCTCCCCTTTCCTCTTCCGAACTTCCGCGCTTCTGCACTTTTGCACTTCTGCACTTGCAGACTATCGCACTTTTTGTAGATGAAATATGGGAAGTGGATTATGATTTTAAATAAATAGAACCGTAGCCGATTATCTCTCTCGGAGACT
>JAGVMY010000112.1 GCA_020053565.1 Thermodesulfovibrionales bacterium | reverse complement strand
TTCCCCATGCATAGAAAAGCAAAAGGCCGAGTAGTTCCCCGACCTTCATTGAAAATCCTAATGGTAAAACGATGAACGGTATGGACAGAATAATCAATAAACCGGCTTCAACCAGCCATACCGCTCTACGAGTCATGGACCTTTTTCATGTATCCTTTGCTTTTCCCCCTTTTTCTTTTTCTTCCTCTTTCTTTTCCTTTACCGCCTCTGATATTTCTGTAAGACGTTTGACCACAAAATAATTCACTGTACCCTCGGTATATGTTCCATCTTCCTTTGGTTCACCTGCAGGTAAACCCGTAAGTATTTCAAGACCTTCTTCAACCCTTTCGATGGGGTAGATGGTAAATTTACCTTCTTTTACTGCATCAACGACATTCTTTTTTAACATGAGATGCTTCACATTTCTTTTCGGTATGATGACTCCGTGGCTCCCATCAAGTCCCCTTAACCTGCACAAATCAAAGAACCCTTCTATTTTTTCATTGACACCACCAATAGGCTGAACATCTCCGTTCTGATCCATCGAACCTGTAATCGCAATAGTCTGTTTTAAAGGAATATTTGCGATACTGCTCAGAAGTGCATAGAGCTCGGCACATGAGGCACTGTCACCCTCTACCATGTCATAGAGCTGCTCAAATGTGATAGATGCTGAAAGGCTTATTGGTTTCTTCGTTGCATATTTACTCCCGAGATAGTTAGTGATGATAAGTATGGCTTTTTCATGTATTTTGCCACTCATCTTTGTCTCGCGCTCTATATTCACCACACCTGCCTTACCTGCATACGCCTTCGCAGTGATCCTTGAGGGCTTCCCGAAACTATAATCGCCCAGGTCGATTACCGCGAGACCGTTAACCTGCCCTACTTTATCTCCTTCAGTATCAATAATAATAGTCCCTTCTAAGACCATCTCCCTTAAGCGTTCTTCAATCCTGTTTGTTCTGAATACCCGTTCATCCATCGCCTTATTGACATGCTCTTCTGTGACCACATGACTATCCGCTTTTGATGCCCAGTAGCTTGACTCCCTTATAATGTCAGTAATTTCGCTGAACCTTGAGGAAAGTTTATTCTGATGATCTGCGAGCCTCGAACCAACCTCTACTATTTTTGCAACGCCTGTCCTGTCAAAGGGAAGGAGTTTTTCTTCACTGCACCTCGTTGCAACAAACGCGGCATATTTCTGAACATTCTCATCTGTTCTGTCCATCCTGCTGTCAAAATCAGCCTTCACCTTAAATAATTCTCTATACTCTTCATCAAGGTTATAGAGGAGATAATACAGATAGGGGTTTCCTGCAAGGACCACTTTGACATTGAGTGGTATCGCTTCAGGCCTGAGGGTTATTGTTGATATGAGCCTGTATTGTTCCCACACATCCTCTATCTTCAGCTCTCTATTACGGATCGCTCTTTTCAATGCATCATATGCAAAGATATTTCTCAGGAGATCAAGGACATTGATAACAATATACCCACCGTTTGCCTTGTACAACGAGCCTCCTTTGATCATCGAAAAATCAGTAAGTGCAATTCCATATTGTATTTTATGCTCAATCCTTCCGAAGAGATTATAATAGGTAGGATTACTCTCAAATACACAGGGTGCACCTTTACACGCTTCATTATTCACAAGTACATTCACGGTATATCTCGTGAATGCGGGTTCTGCTTTTGGAAGCTTCATAAAGGGCAATGCAGGAGCCTGTTCTTCCGGAGCAGTAAAGTCGTCAAGGTGTTCAAGGATATCAGTCTTTACGCTATCGAAATATGCGGTAATCTTCTCATGTTCCTTATATTTGTTCTTGACTTCATCTATAAAATGGCCCACTTCAGCGAGAGCCGTTTCTTTTTCAAACTTTGCAATTGCTTCCTTCACCATTTTTTCGCTTTCCCTTATGACACGTACCATATCATTAAGCTTCTCTTGAAGAATCTTTCCTATTTCATCTATCTTCTTCCTTGTCCCCTCATCAAGGAGTTCATATTCCTCTTCAGTCAGTGGTTCTCCTGTCTTTTTTACAGGGATAATCATTAAACCGCTGACTGTCTTCCGAACTGAAAAACCTTTCTCCCGGGCCTCCTCCTCAAGACTGGCAAAGGTTTCTTTCTGTTTTTTCTGAGACTCTTCTACAATCTTATTTTTCTGTTTTTCATATTCTTTTGAATCAAAAACCTTTGGAATTTCAACCTTTAGTATCTTGATGAGTTCTTCCATATCCTTCTGAAATAACACTGCCTTCCCAGGGTCAAGAGAAACTGTCAACGGCGCATCAGGGTCCTTAAAATTATATACATAGCACCAATCCTGGGGGACTGGTTCGTCCTTTGCCTTCTGTTCAAGAATTGACCTGATTGTTGTCATCTTGCCTGTGCCATTTTCACCTAAAATGAAGATATTAAATCCCATACTGTCAAGACTGAGACCGAAGTCAATGGAACTCAATGCCCTTTCCTGACCTACAGTCCCTGTAAAAGCTTTAAGCTCATCGGTTGTAGTAAAAGTAAACACATTGGGGTCACAGTATCTGTAAAGTTTATCAATACTCAATTTATCAGGCATCATTACCTCCACATTATCAAAAATAATAAAGTAATAAATAATGAACTATGAGTAAAAAGTATAAAATAAAAACTCACCACTTGTCACTGTTTTTCATGCTCTCGGATGGTATTTCTCATAAACCTTCTTTATCCTATCAGTTGTCACCTTTGTATAAATCTGGGTTGTCGATATATCAGAATGGCCAAGCATCTTCTGAACAGACCTGAGGTCG
>JAGVMY010000053.1 GCA_020053565.1 Thermodesulfovibrionales bacterium | reverse complement strand
GTAAACCCGCAATTGTGACAAACTGCGCAGCCGCCTTCATGCCTTTATCCATTCCCTTAAAGCCCGAACTTCAATACAACCGCTTTACAGAATTTTTCAATATCATTTATATTTTTCCTCCAAACTGCATGGACGATCTTAAGGTCTATCTTTTCATATTCGTGAATAATTCTGTTTCTGAATCCGACCATTTGGATCATCTTCTTTGACAAAGGTTTATCAATAACTTTTCTATCGGCGAGGATCTCGAATATGTCTGCCTGTGAGCCTGGCACTTCCCATCCCGAATCACTTATTATATGAGCACCTATGTCTATAGATGCCTGTATTGACTGCATTAGATTAAAGAGGACGATGCTCTGGAGGTCTTTGTCTTTTTTAAATTTTTCAATCCCGGAATCCTTTTTCTGTCGGATCTGTTTGAGGTATATCTCGATTCTTTCAATTTTCCTGAGAACAAGAGCTTTATCTACCAATGTTCGCCTCCCTGAAGCGCTTTGCTACTGCCTTTAAACAGATATCCTGAATGGGTTTATAATCGAGGTATTCGGTAATTGCCCTTTCTGTGAACTTGACCCTGAGTTTCCTGTTCCTGTCAAAAAGGATTCTGCCTGTCTTTAGCACCTGATATTTAAGAAACAGCGGTGCTGTGTTGAGGATGACAATATCTACAGACCTCATCGAAAATGTGGGTGATGCAGCGTAGTACTTTTTCTTGAGGAGTTCAAAGTCTCTTTTTTTCAATTTTGACTCATCAACAATGACAGCGATATCTATGTCACTTTCTCCGGTCTTCTTGCTTTTAGCGAAACTTCCAAAAATATACAAAGCTGAGACTTCGTCCATTCCTTTGAAATACTGAATAATATGCTTTACGTCTTTGTCATTATCCACGGAATTACCCGCATTTTGTAAACCCGCAATTGTGACAAACTGCGCAGCCTCCTTCGTGTTCTATAGCGCCACCGCATTCAGGACATGCGCCCATGAGCATTATCACTTTATGTTCGTCTCCATTGCCCTTTCTCCCTTTTTCATGGTATCTCTCGAGGGACCTTGCAATGGCATCTGAGCAGGAAAGAATTCTCCCTCCGTCATACCATGTAGGTGAGTGGCAGGAAATCCCTTTCAACTGATTAATGACCTCCTCTGGTTCTATATTAGACCTGAATGCAAGTGAGACAAGTCTCCCAATTGCCTCTGACTGGCTTGCAGCACATCCGCCTGCTTTTCCCATAGAGGTGAAGAGTTCAAAGAGATGCCCTTCTTCATCTTCGTTGATGGTCACATAGAGATTTCCACAGCCTGTTTTCATAAACCGTGTCGCGCCTTTCATCATATTCGGCCTTTTTCTCGGCACAATCTTTTGTCTTGATTCTGTAGGCTGCTCTGCTTTTGTGCCTTTTGTGAGTACCTGTTCATCTCTCGAGCCATCCCTGTAAACAGTGACGCCTTTACAGCCGAGCTTGTATGCAAGTAAATAGACCTCTTCAACATCTTTTGGTGTTGCATTATGGGGGAAATTCACTGTCTTTGAAACAGCATTATCAACGAATTTCTGAAATGCTGCCTGAGTGGTGATATGTTCCATAGGGGTGATGTCATGGGCTGTTACAAAAACAGACTTGACATCAGCAGGTATCTCATCAAAATCCTGTATGGATCCTTTATCTGCAATCTTCTCCATAAGCTCTCTGCTCCAGAATCCACGGTCCTTTGCTAACTTTTCAAAGAAAGGATTTACTTCGATGAGCTTTGTTCCCTCCATCACGGTCTTCACATAGGAGACTGCAAAAAGAGGTTCTATCCCTGATGAACAACCTGCGATTATCGAAAGGGTACCGGTTGGCGCTATGGTGGTGATGGTTGCATTCCTGAGTTTTATCTTGCCATCATAGATGCTTCCTTCATAGTTTGGGAAGACTCCA
The DNA here is from genome assembly GCA_020053565.1 of Thermodesulfovibrionales bacterium. GTDB lineage: Bacteria > Nitrospirota > Thermodesulfovibrionia > Thermodesulfovibrionales > SM23-35 > VGWZ01. The sequence continues at coordinate 4,345 of JAGVMY010000053.1, read as the reverse complement.
CGCTCTTGTACGATTGCAGCTGATGCGTTTTTGCCTTCCTGCTGGATGAATCCCATTAACTCCTCTGCACATTTTACCGCACTTTCTGAGTTATAGGGGATACCGAGCTGTATGAGCATGTCTGCCCATCCCATGACACCAAGTCCGATCTTTCTGTTTGCCTTTGTCATCTCTTCGATTTTCTGGATAGGATATTTGTTGATATCGATCACATTGTCGAGAAAATGGACTGCCTCCCATGTGATATCTCTCAATTTATTCCAGTTCACTTCTCTGCGTTCAATGTTCACCATCCTTGCGAGATTTATAGAGCCAAGGTTACATGATTCATAAGGAAGAAGGGGTTGCTCGCCACAGGGGTTCGTTGATTCTATTCGCCCTATACGCGGAGTAGGGTTTGATTCATTCACTCTTTCGATGAAGACAATGCCGGGTTCTCCGTTTTTCCATGCGTGTTCTACGATGAGATGAAACACATCTCTTGCCTTGAGAGAGTTCGTAACCTTTCCTGTCCGGGGATTAATGAGGTCATAGGATTTGTCTTCCTCTACAGCGCGCATGAACTCATCGGTGACAGCTACGGAGATATTAAAGTTATTGAACTTTTTATTGTCATCCTTGCAGGTGATAAAGCTGAGTATATCAGGGTGGTCTACACGCAGGATGCCCATGTTCGCGCCCCTTCTTGTTCCGCCCTGCTTCACCGCCTCTGTGGCAGTATCAAAGACAGTCATGAAAGACACGGGTCCTGAGGAGACGCCCTTTGTGGAGCCAACAATGTCTCCGTTTGGTCTCAGCCTCGAAAAACTAAAACCTGTGCCACCACCTGATTTATGAATGATTGCTGTATGTTTCACTGCATCGAATATAGATTCCATAGAGTCTTCAACAGGAAGAACAAAACATGCGCTCAACTGTCCGAGTCTTCTCCCCGCATTCATAAGTGTAGGGCTGTTCGGAAGGAAATCAAGAGACCCCGTCATCTTATAGAATTCCTCTTCACTGCTCTGAACATCTCTCTCTGATTTACCATAGTGTAAATCTGCGGATGCAATTGCCTTTGCAACATGTCTGAAAAGTTCCTCGGGGGTTTCGACAACTTTTCCCTCTTCGTCCTTTTTCAGATACCTCTTCTCAAGGACTTTCAATGCATTTGGTGTAAGAGAAAGACTATTAAGCATCTTCATAATAAACCTCTTTTAAGATTCATAGTTAAAAATTCCATTCCGTCACTCCTTTTCTCCTTTACCTTTCATGAGCATGCTTTTATATCCACTGTGTCCCTGTATCAGCCTGATCTTCCTTTTCATCTCCTCTATCACATTTTCCCCCTCAATGGGGCACATCTTCGTGCACGAATGAGGGCATCTCGAACATGCAAGCCAATCTTCAAATCCCTCACAAACCTCCATTCAACCCCCGTTATAATATCAACAATTTGTGCTATAAAATCAATTTTTAGTAATTAAACCACAATATATTGTGGATGTCAAGGGAAAAGTAGAATTTTTCTAATGAATTGATTTAAAAGAGTTTTCTCAGTGAAATGGGTGTTGAGAGATTGTTAGTCAAAATTATTCATTCATTAAGAATAATATAAACAGGTAGGACAGAGTATTTGAACGGTTTTAAATTCTTTCGAAGAAAGAATTTACCTCGGAGTCTCCCGATGTATATCGGGGGACGAGAATGAGCGAAAATGCTCTGTCCTGCCTGTTTCATAAAAATGGTGACTATTCTGAGAGAGGTCGGATTACGGTATGATTTCAGCAGTAAATCTATAAAGCTTTGCATCTCTCCATGCATCTTTTGGAAGTCCTGCTTTCATGCACAACTGCTCAAGAAACGTATCTCTGTCCCATCCATGTTCCTTTGCAACCTGGGGGAGAAGAAGGCCTCTCCGTTGTTCTTTTGCAATATAGAGCCCATGTGTTCCTATCTCGATATGTCGTGTATCCTTTATTGGTTCAAGTGCAGAAAGTATGGAGATTTCAATATCCATATCCTTGAGTTCTTCTTTATTCATCGGAAGGAACCTCGAATCACGTGAAGATGCAGAAATCGCATTACTGATAACTGCCTGGTAAAGAGGTTTCACAGGATGAATATTCCCTATGCAGCCTCTTAAAGCATCATTCTTTTTTATGGTCACAAAGACCGCGCCATTCGCTTTGAGTCTTGGATTTTTTATTTCGACATCATAAGTTTTTCTATGCATTACATAATCAATGATTGCGTTTCTTGCAAGTGAGAGAAGCTCTTCTTTTTCCTCCTTTGTAAGTACTGTCTTATAAAATCCCATTGCTGCATATCCCACAACACGGTCCCTATCATTGGTGATGTCCCCTGAATTCGCATATTTGTAAAGGAGACCATTGTTTGCACCGAGTCCTCTCGCAACAGCCATAGTGATGATAACCGCATATCCACCACACATCTCAGCATCTCTGCTCATTAAATATCCCTCTATATCTCCGATAGACATCCTCTCTATCGCATCTATCATCTTTCTGTCCATTGTCATTGCAGTGTGGTAGTCATGAAAGTGTGAAAGGTCTGTGCTCGCAACAATGATTGTCTTTTCGTCTTCCTGGAGTATTTCTATAAGCCTTTCTGTTAAATATTCGAAAGACTTCTTTGTGAGGGTACCAGTAAGAACAGGCACTATCGTAAAATCCTTTACTACCCTCTGAAGAAATGGCAGTTGCACCTCGAGTGAATGTTCCCTCTCAAAGGCATCCCGATAAAAACGTATATCTGCATTTTCATTGAGAAGAGCTCTTACAATCTTTTCATTAACCTTCACATCTCCAAGAGGGGTCCTCATGCTTCCTTTTGCATACACAGATATACCGGTGAAGCTCTTAGAATGGCTCGCTCCTATAAGTATTACAGTCTTGATGTCTCTCCCCTCAATTTGTTTATAAGAATATGCGGCAACCTGCCCTGAGAATTTATAGCCTGCATGTGGAGCGATAAGTGCGATGAGTTTCCCGCTATAGCTGCTCCTTGGGGCTTTTGAGAGAAAGTCATCAACCATTGCCTTCAGTGTGTCTTTCTGAGCAGGATAGAATGTCCCGGCAACAGATGGCTCCTTTATCTCACCACTGCACTCAATAAGAAAAGAGGTCAGGAGTAAGCAGACAGCAATGAGAAATATTTTTCTAAGACTCAATCTAATCTTTTCCAGAACATAGCCTCCTTTGGCTTTTGTTCAGCTCCTACCTTTTTAGCGAATAGGCTCACCATACCGCCTAATAAAAAGAACCCGAGAAATTCTCTTCTTGTCAATATGCCAGACTCAGCGACAACCTGTGCGGAATCGAGCGATGACAAAGATTTTTTATTTTTGTTCAGATTTGTAATCATGTTAACTCCATACTCCTGCAATGGAAGTGCCGCAGAAGCGGCACTTCCCATTCGATATATTATTCTGTTTAACAAAATACCCTGTCCTTTCTATGAGTATCTTTTTGCACTTCGGGCAAAATGTACTTTCACTTTCATGTCGTATGTTACCAATATACACAAATTTTAAGCCCACATCCATTGCAGCCTTTCTTGCTTCTGTAAGTGTCTCCAGAGGTGTGGGCGGTAAATTAGTTAACTTATAACTGGGGTAAAATCTTGAGAAGTGTATCGGAACATCCGGACCGAGGTTCTTCAGGATCCACCTGCACATCTCTTTAATATTTTTCATATCATCATTCAGTGTTGGTATGACAAGATTGGTGATCTCAAGCCATACACCCTCTTCCTTCAAGACCACAAGAGAATTGAGCACCGGCTTAAGACTCCCTCCGCATATCTTTCCGTAAAAATCTTCTGTGAATGCCTTTAAATCAATATTTGCAGCGTCCATATGCTTTGATAATGTCCTTAGTGGTTTCTCTTTCATATAGCCACATGAATGCATCGTGTTTTTTAAATTGTATTTCCTCGCAATGAGTGCAGTGTCATACATATATTCATAAAAAACCGTTGGCTCTGTATAGGTATACGAGATTGACCTGCACTTATAAAAAATTGCCTGTCTCACCACACTGTCCGGCGGCAAATCATAGGTATCAGTGTCCTCGGGCTTTGCCTGAGATATCTGCCAGTTCTGGCAGAACTTACAGCTGAGGACACATCCTGCAGTTGCGATAGAAAATGCAGTTGTTGAGGGGAGAAAGTGAGAGAATGGTTTTTTTTCGATTGGGTCAACATGAACTGCACAGGGTTTACCATACACAAGGCTGAAAAGAACTCCATCCTTATTCATCCTTGCCCTGCATCTGCTCCGTTGATTATTCTCCAGGACACATTCATTCGGGCAGAGCTCACACTGAACCTTATTCGCCAT
>JAGVMY010000125.1 GCA_020053565.1 Thermodesulfovibrionales bacterium | reverse complement strand
CAGTTGAATCTCGGTGATAAATTTATCATTCCTGGTACAACGATGGAAGGTACCATAAGGGATTTCAGCCCTGCACTTTCATTTGACAAACAAGGCAGGCCATTCACCTATGCAGAGATGATGAATAACCCTGCTGTTTTTATAGACTTCAAAGAAGGTGGAAAAGAAAAATACTCGGGCTGGATACTCAAGAGATATCCGACAACATCAAAGCTTCCAGAAGGTCATATTGTGGAATTCATAGATCTATGGGGAGTTCAATACACCGGACTTCAGGTAAGAAAAGACCCCGGTGTGTGGATCGTATATCTTGGCTGTATTGTAATGTCCATCGGTCTTTTTATCGCCTTTTTTATGAGCCATAGAAAATTATGGGTCAGGATTGCTGAAGAGAAAAATAATACAAAAGTAATTATCGGAGCAACCACTAATAAAAACAGGGCTGCATTCGAGAGAAAAATAACGAAGATGACCACCCTTATCAGTAAAAAACAGGAAGGAGAAAAATAGATGGACAGTTCTTTTTTCTTTGGATTATCAACTATTGCCTATATCCTGGCTATGATAATATACATTACATACCTGGCCTTCAGAAAACCTCAGATCGGGATCGCTGCAACGACAATTACAATCACCGGTTTTATCTCTCAAACACTGGCGATAGGGATGAGATGGAAGGAATTCTATGATTTAAGCGGAATGGGTTTTTTAAGATCTGTTCCCCTTACAAATCTTTATGAATCTATGATATTTTTTGTATGGTGTTTGATATTAGGATACCTCATCATTGAGTTCAAATATAAAAACCGTTCTTTTGGGGCATTTGTCACCCCTATCGCAGGTTTAGCACTGGCATTCATAGATATTTCAGGTATGTCAAAAGAAATACACCCCCTCATTCCTGCGCTCCAGAGTAACTGGCTCCTCGCTCATGTGATGATGAGCTTTATCGCTTATGCTGCATTTGCCCTTTCGTTCAGTACAGGACTCATGTACCTCATTTTAACAACCGAGAAAAGAAACGAAAATGCATATATATTCTGGACATTTACGCTTGGTATCTTCGTCACTTTATTGTTTTTGATGGGCATTGATTTCTTCACATTCAGGGTTGCGGTGAAGCCCGAAGTATTTATAAAAAGCTATATGTTCAGGGCTTCATTATTTAATCCATCAATGGTCGTTAAAATACTGAGCTGGATAGCAATGATAGCCATAATAGTTATTGTCTGGAGATACGGGTCTATCCTTAAAATGGTTATAGACAAATTCAGTATTTCTGCTGAAACCCTTGATGAAATCACCTACAAGAGTATCGCTGTCGGCTTTCCTGTATTTACCTTAGGCGGCCTTATCTTTGGCGCTGTCTGGGCTGATCAGGCATGGGGAACATACTGGAGCTGGGATCCAAAAGAGACTTGGTCCTTAATCACCTGGTTTGTCTACGCCTTTTATCTCCATAGTCGTATGGTGAGAGGATGGAGAGGAAAAAAGGGAGCAATTGTTGCCGTAACAGGTTTTTTGGCTGCGATGTTTACGTATATTGGCGTTAACTTACTCCTATCAGGGCTTCACTCCTATGGAGATATCAAATAACCCCTTGAAAAGAATGTGATTTTCAGGCTATTATATTACTAAGCATCTTCTTTAGAAAAAAGGTGGAGGTAACACGTATGAACAATATAAAAACATTGTTTCTGCTCGTGACATTAACCCTTATACTCGTCTGGGCAGGAGCTGCCATAGGCGGTAAGCAGGGGATGACCATCGCGCTTATTTTTGCATTAGGGCTGAACTTCTTTGCTTACTGGTTCAGCGATAAAATTGTACTCAGAATGTATGGCGCCCGGGAAGTTTCAGAAGCAGAAGCACCTGATCTTTACGGAATAGTGAGAAGGCTTGCACAGAAAGCAGAGCTTCCCATGCCCAGGGTCTATATAATGGAAGAAGACCAGCCTAATGCCTTTGCAACAGGCAGAAACCCAAAACATGCTGCAGTTGCAGTCACCACAGGTATCATGCGTATCCTGAGCCGTGAAGAGCTTCAAGGGGTGATAGGCCATGAGCTTGCACATGTTAAACACAGAGATATCCTTATAAGCACTATTGCTGCAACAATTGCAGGTGCGATCAGCTACCTTTCACAGATGGCACAGTGGGCAATGATATTTGGTGGCAGGGGTGGAAATGATGAAGAAGGCGGAAGTAATCCGATAGCTGCACTCGTTATGATGATTGTCGGGCCAATTGCCGCGCTAATAGTGCAGATGGCTATTTCGAGGTCAAGGGAATACTCTGCAGATGAAGGTGGTGCAAGGATTGCTGGAAATCCACGATACCTTTCAAGGGCTCTCAGAAAACTCCACATGGCTTCTCAGAAGATTCCGATGAATGCTAACCCTGCGACATCACATATGTTCATCGTCAATCCATTATCAGGAGGAGGAATATTGAAACTCTTCAGCACACATCCTCCTATAGAGGAAAGAATTGCAAGGCTTGAGTCAATGAGCCTTTGATCCGCCTGATGCGGATTAATTTTGGCTTGACTCTGAGCATCCTCTTTCCTCAAAATATGGCTACTTTATGAAGGCTCTGGTAACGGGAGCTACAGGCTTCATTGGAAGCCACTTATGCGAGGAACTCGTCAGGAGAGATTACGAGGTCACATGTCTTATAAGAAAGACCTCTAACCTTAAATGGATCGAGAACATTAATCTCAAGTTCGTTCTCGGTGACTGTACAAATAGGGAATCTCTCCTTAACGCTGTTGCTGATTTTGACGTTGTCTTTCATCTTGCAGGACTTACAAAGTCCAGTTCAACAGACGACTTCTTCTGTATCAATGCACAAGGTACAGAAAACCTAATCAATGCTGTCGCTGAAAAGAATCAGAAACTTAAACGATTTATCTATCTGAGTAGCCTTGCTGCGGCAGGCCCGAGTAGTAATGGGTCGCCTCTTAGAGAAGATTCAGAACCCAGTCCTGTCTCAAGCTATGGGAAAAGTAAACTTGAAGGTGAAAAGGCAGTCCTGAGACATAAGGACTCCATACCAGTGACCATACTAAGGCCACCTGCGGTATATGGTCCCAGGGATGAGGATTTCTTTATATTTTTTAAGCTGATTAAAAAAGGTGTTTTCCCTTATTGGGGAAAATGTTATTATTCATTGCTCTATGTTGATGATCTCGTTCAAGGTATACTATTGTCTGCAGAAAACAAAGATGCTGAGGGCGAGATATATTTTCTATCGAACAGTAAATCTTACACGGGTGAGGAGCTTGCAATGGAAATAGCATCTGCACTCAACGTAGGTGTCACACAGCTCAAGATACCAAGATTTGTAATGCCATTTTTCGCTTTTATTAGCGAGAGAATAAATAAAAAGGGGATCATCAATAGAGATAAAATAAAGGAACTCTGTCATTCGCACTGGATATGCGATGCGAGTAAGGCAAGGGAAAAACTTGGATTTATACCAAAGGTCAAAATAAAGGAAGGGATAAAATGGACAGCAGATTGGTACAGGATTCACAGATGGCTGTAAAAAAATCATCAGACATATTTGAGAAGTGTTTCAAATTTGATAAGGCTAAAATGCTCATGTCTCATAACCTCTATCCTTTTTTCAGAGTAATAGAAACTGCCCAGGACCCCGAGATCACAATGAAAGGCCGGAAAATGATTATGGTAGGTTCAAATAATTATCTGGGTCTTACAAATCATCCAAAGGTTAAAGAGGCTGCGATAGAGGCCATAAAAAAATATGGGACAGGCTGTGCAGGTTCGAGATTCCTGAATGGCACCCTTGACATCCATGTCAACCTCGAAGAAAAACTTGCCCGTTTCATGGGGAAAGAGGCTGCGCTTATCTTTTCTACAGGCTTCCAGGTTAACCTTGGTGTAATCTCATCTCTCGTTGGAAAGGATGACGTAGTAATAATCGACAAGATGGATCATGCAAGCATTATAGATGGATGCAGACTCTCATTCGGAGAGATAAGGAAGTTCAGACATAATGATATGACAGATCTTGAACGGATACTCAATGAATATGAAGAGAGAGACAAGCTGATCGTTGTTGATGGCGTATTCAGTATGGAGGGAGATATCGCAAACCTGCCTGAAATTGTCTCACTTGCTAAAAAATATGGCGCACGGATAATGGTTGATGACGCACATAGTATAGGTGTTCTTGGAAAAAATGGTCGTGGTACCGCAGAGCACTTCGGACTTGAAAATGAGGTTGACCTCATAATGGGCACATACAGCAAATCCCTCGCATCTATTGGTGGCTTTATCTCAGGTTCAGCAGATATAATCCATTACATAAAACACCTTGCAAGGTCTTTTATCTTTAGCGCAAGTCCGCCACCAGCATCTGTTGCCTCAGTGAGTGCAGCTCTTGACATCATTGAAAACGAACCCGAGCGAAGAGAGAAACTATGGAAAAATACAAGGAAAATGCTCCAGGGCTTTAAGGAACTTGGTTTTGAAGTGGGCCCGAGCCAGACACCTATAATCCCTATTGTGGTCGGTGAAGATCAGGATGCCTTTACTATGGCTATGATGATTCAGGAAGAAGGTGTATTCGCAAATGTAGCTGTCACCCCTGCTGTACCTGCTGGCAGGGCACTTATAAGGACAAGCTATATGGCAACTCATACTGACGAACAGCTTGACAGAGTACTCAAGGCATTTGAGAAAGTTGGCAAAGCACTGGGTTTAATAAAATAGAATGACAGAGATCATGGAGGTTAACACTAAGAAAGACCTCGATGATTTCATAAACGTACCTTTCTCCCTCTATTCACACGACCCTCTTTTTGTCCCACCCCTGATGAGTGATATGAAGGAAAAATTCTCTGATAAAAACCCTTTCTTTCTGCATGCAACTGCACGATACTTCCTCGCAAAAAAAAATGGAAAACCTTCCGGGAGGATAATCTCAATTATTGATCAGTACCATAGAGAATTTCATAAGGAAAAAGTTGGGTTCTTCGGGTTTTTCGAATCTATTAATGACTATTCTCTTGCATCATCCCTCCTTGATAAGGCTTCAGAAATCCTTAAAAACGAAGGTATGGACTCAATACGCGGGCCAATGAACTTTTCTACAAATGAAGAATGCGGCTTCTTGTCAGAAGGATTTAACGAACCACCCCTCTTGATGACACCATACAATCCTCCCTATTACAATGAGTTAATGGAAAGATATGGCATGAAAAAAACAAAAGACCTCTATGCATATATATGTGACATCCCAAAAGATTTGCCTGAAAAAGTACTCAGAGTTGCAACGATCGCTGAAAAAAGGGGAATCAGTATTCGGCCGGTAAACATAAAAAAATTTGAATCTGAGATGCGGATATTCAGGGATGTATATAATTCAGCATGGAAAGATAATTGGGGATTTATACCAATTACCGAAGAAGAATCTGCCTATATGGCAAATAAGCTGAAACAAATAGTAGTGCCTGAACTTACCCTTATTGCAGAAAAGGATGGGGAGCCTGTTGGTTTTATGGGAATGCTCCCTGATTTTAATTTTGTCCTTAAACATATGAAGGGTAAACTCAATCCTTTAAGTATCGCAAAGGTACTTTACTATTCAAGAAAGATAAAAGACCTCAGAATGATGCTTCTTGGTATTGATGCACAATACAGAAACAAAGGTGTTGATGCTCTTCTCTACAGGGAAGGATTTAAAGCCGTTAAAAAAGGCGGGTACAAACGGGTTGAGTTCTCATGGATACTCGAGGACAATATCCCTGTCCAGAGGCTTGCTGAGATGATCTTGGGAAGATTGTATAAGAAATACAGGATTTATGAAAAGAGATTATGAGTTGTAATAGATTAGATTTGATGCTACAGATACGTCAGATTCAGATTATGTCTCGGCTAACGATTTCATAAGTCCTCAATCTCAAAGGGCCTTAATTCTTATCGATTACTTCATCTACTGCGCAATTAGGGTTCTCTTTATTAAATACGGGTTTCACCTGCAAACATGCAAAATCAAGAAGGAACGAAAAATAAGGATTTCCAGGAGAATCAATCAGGAGACTGTAAACACTTTCTCGCCCCCGGCCTGATATTTGACACTACTCTTATTCGTAATTGACGAACTGCCGCTGGTTGCTAAAGGGCTTTAGCCTACATTGCAGACAAGGCAACGCCTTCCATCGATCGCCCTTATCTGGGCTTTTTGTACAAGTCGTCGTGGTCAAGTATCCGAAGAAGGATAATACCTTTGTTCCAGTCCGGGGCGCCGGAGCTTTGGTAAGCCATAGGGTCAATGGAGATGCGGTATTGTCTGTCGTCCCGAACGGACCAAGCGGTTGGATCATTGATGATCCTCTCGATGTGCAACCCGGGGTGAAAGGGGTTTTCCTGAAGAAAGGCCAAGGCTTTGAGTATCTTCCCTTGAACGGGCCGGTTTGATGCAAGGGCATCAATGTCTTTGAGAAAAAGCTTAGTCGGCGTCAGATCGGGCATTTCTTATCTGTTTCGCCAATTGCGCCGGCATTTTCACTGTACCGCTCTTGCGTGCCTCTGTGAGCTTCTTGAGTCCTTTTTCATTCAACTTCACAGTGGGATAAATCGCGACAGGCGTTAATACGATCGATCCACCCTCAAGAACTTCAAGATCCAGATGTGTTCCGATATCGAGGCCCATTTCCTTTCTAATCGTTGAGGGAAGGTTAATGCTCCCTCTTTTATCAATTGCAACCAGCATGCCTACCTCCTTCCTTTTCTTTTAAAATAACAGACTTTCTGCATATTGTCAATATGTCATTATGTCAATTGTGGCAAGGCATAAGATCTCTCCCTGAAAGAGACGGCATTTTTCTGTTGCCTCCACCTGCAAACCCGCAAATTCGGCGCACGATGAGAAATGATGATTACCATTTGTAACTATTGTTTCTCTCTGAAAATGCCGTCACCTCGACTCCTTCATCTAATGTGCACGCCAGATGCTTGTCACAGAATGCGGATTTCATCTCGCAATACACTTTAAGATGGATTTAGGGAAAACAACCACTTCTAAATATGAGGAATTCGCAAAGAGTTAAAATATATTTTTAGAAAAATAACTAGAACTGGTATTATATTTTGTTTTTATATTTCCATTAGGACGGGATAATAATACCATGAAAATATTGTTAACCACAGACGGTTCAGAATACTCTGAAACAGCAACAAAATTTCTCACAAGACTCAATTTGTCAGCTAATGACGAAATCACCATTCTTCATGTCATAAGCGACGACCCTTTTGAAGATAAAGAGGATTATTATTATTCAAGGATTAAAAAGATCAAACAATTAATTGCACCCCAAATACTCGATTCAGCCGTGAATATTCTGAAATCCACTCCTGCAAAAATCAACACAGAACTGATGAATGGCTATCCTGACAAATGTATAGTTAATGCAGCAGTTGAAGCAAATGCCAATATAATTATTATGGGCCCAAAGAGAATGAAAGGAATTAGATCACGTATCGTCGGCAGTGTAACAAAATCTGTGTCTATTACATCTCCCAAACCGGTACTCGTTGTAAAACCTCCCCACAGAGAATCATCGAACAAAATTAAAATACTCTTTACAACTGATGGCTCTGAGTATGCAACAAAGGCGGGAGAAACTATCACTTTAATGCCATTTCATGATAATACGGAAATAACAATCATCCACGTCATCTCTCCAGCTTTTTATGATATCCCTGATAAATTTAAGATCAAAATAGATGCACATGTTATGGAAGAAATGAAAAGATACAACTCTATAGAATTAGAGGAGTCTCAAACGATTATTGAACAAGCTACTGAATATTTAAGTAAAAAATACTCAAATATAAACAAACTGACAAACGTAGGCGATCCTTCTGATGAAATCCTACATACTGCGAATGCATTGGAGGTGGACATTATTGTAGTTGGCAGCAAAGGCATGGGAGGATTCAGAGGTGTAGTAGGTAGTATATCCAGATACATCCTTAGTGCTGCTGATTGCTCTGTTCTTATTGGGAAGACTGAGGGTATTTAAAAAATAACTATTCACATTCGAAAGTATGATCAAAATAGGTAGAATTCTTGCTTAACTGCTTCAGGAATGACCTCTCACCGATCTGTACGGTCCGTGCTCATTACAGGGAGAAAGCAGCATGGGGCTATAAATCGGGGACGTGCAGACTACTATGTGAAGTTGAACTCTGAAGGGTTATTTCTCTGCCTCTCCACTCCACCTGCAACTCCGCAACCCCAGCACACGATGAGAAATGATGATTATCATTCGAAATAGCAAAGAAGTTCATACTTGAAAAACGCTTTTCTTGATTACTCAAATACGGGATGTGTCCCTAATTAAATCTTCACCTCCTACTCAACAATTTTAAAAGAAAGTTGAAATTAACGATTAGTGGGAGAAAGCAATAGAAAACTATTTATGATATATTAAAAGCGATAGTTTAAATCTATTTTAACTAAAATAAGGAGGGAACATGGCAATGGTAGAAAAACCAAAATGTGCTGCAAAGACCAAAGAAGGAACACAATGTAAGAATTCCGCAACCGGAAAATCGAAATTCTGTGCAACTCATAAGAAAAAATAGCTTTAGATTACAAAAACGTCCATAGGAAAATTCTTATAGGATGGATTTAATCACTAACAGGTCGGAAATTGGCACAGAAGCTGACAGGCCTCAAATATATGGAGCGGAATCCATAGGATTTTTTTACATATTGTTACATTCTCAGGAGCAAGCTTGTTCATGGATACGTGCCGCGACCCACACGTGAAGAGGTTGATGTGATGGCGGCAAATTTAGAGTAAAGGGAAAACAACAGGTAGAGTAGAGAACTGGCGTAGTGGTGAAAGCCTTATCTCCAGTTCCCCCTCATCAAACCGTACGTTCAGTTTTCCCGAATACGGCTTTCCAGTCATCTTCTTCCATAGGCTTTCGCAGTCTCTCTTGCTTGGCCTTCTGATATAGTTTCCTCTGAAGTTCCCGAATCTTTTCAGGAGTTTCAAGTCCGCCTATGGCGGACAATCTCCTTT
>JAGVMY010000173.1 GCA_020053565.1 Thermodesulfovibrionales bacterium | reverse complement strand
TGCATTCGTGAGCTGTTGGAAGCGGTAGACAGTTACATACCGACACCTGACAGACCGATGGACAAGCCATTTTTAATGCCGATAGAGGATGTATTTTCGATCTCAGGGCGTGGGACGGTCGTGACAGGAAGGGTAGAGAGGGGGATAGTGAAAGTAGGAGAAGAGGTAGAGATTGTAGGACTTGGAGAGACGAGGAAGACAGTTGCCACCGGTGTAGAGATGTTCAGGAAGCTTCTTGATGAAGGTCGAGCAGGGGACAACATAGGGGTATTACTTCGCGGGATAGGCAAGGACGAAGTAGAGAGGGGTCAGGTATTAGCGAAGCCTGGCAGCATCACGCCTCACACGAAGTTCAAGACAGAGGTATATGTATTGACGAAGGAAGAGGGTGGGAGGCACACACCGTTTTTCAAGGGATACAGGCCTCAATTTTACTTCAGGACGACAGATGTCACGGGGGTAGCGCAGTTACCTGAAGGAGCAGAGATGGTAATGCCTGGTGACAATGTAAGTTTGACGGTAGAGCTCATTTCACCGATAGCGATGGAGAAGGAGTTACGGTTTGCCATAAGAGAGGGGGGAAGGACAGTAGGGGCAGGTGTTGTTACTGAGGTATTGGAGTGATTTATAAATTTAAAGATCAAAAATCAAAAGTCAAAATGAAGGAATCCCGTAATTTTGATAGTTGCATTTTGAATTTTACAACGGAGTGAAACAACAGTGAGGGATATAATTTTATTTCAGTGTACAGAGTGCAAGAATAGAAACTATTCAAGTATGAAAAACAAAAAGAATACACCAGACAAACTTCAGTTAAAAAAATATTGCAGGCATTGCAGGAGGCATACATCACACAAGGAGATAAAGACATAGGCCAGTAGCTCTAACGGCGAGAGCATCGGACTCCAAATCCGAGGGTTGGGGGTTCAAATCCCTCCTGGCCTGCCAGAAAAATGAGATTAAGAGACTGAGAGACGAAGAGATTTAGAAACTAAGAAATAAAAGGTAAAATTATGATTAAAAAAATAAAGGAATTTTTCAAGGAAGTGAAGGCCGAGATAAAGAAAGTAGTTTTCCCATCAAAGGATGAGCTTGTCGGTTCGGTCTGGATCGTTATTATCACCGTTGTCATTATTTCATTATTCTTGGGTGTTGTTGATCTTGGTCTTTCAAAATTGGTCTCGGTAGCGCTAAGGTAAGGCAATGGGGAAAAACTGGTACGTAGTGCACACATATTCAAGTTTTGAGGAGAAGGTGAAACTTACTATAGAAGAAAAAGCTGATAAAAGCGGCCTAAAGGATAAAATATCAAGGATACTTATCCCTTCAGAGAAAGTTATTGAGTTAAAAGGGGGTAAGAAAAAAGAAAGCTATAAAAAGTTTTATCCCGGGTATATTCTTATAGAGCTGGAAATGGATGATGAAACGTGGCATATCATCAGGAACACACCGCATGTTACAGGTTTTATAGGTGGGACAAAACCTGTTCCGCTTTCCGAGGAAGAGGTCGCAGTGATAGTCCAGCAGATAGAAAAAGGACCCGTACCCCAGATTAAAACCCAGTTTCAGAAAGGGGGAAGTGTCAGGATTATTGATGGGCCTTTTACTAATTTTGTTGGTTTTGTCGAGGATTTTGATATAGACCATGGGAGGCTCTGTGTGATGGTCAGCATATTTGGCCGGCAGACACCAGTAGAACTTAATTTTTTCCAAGTAGAAAAGGCGTGAGGAGGGTTTAGAAGATGGCGAAGAAGGAAGTAATTGCTCAGGTCAAACTTCAGATACCTGCAGGAAAGGCAAACCCTGCGCCACCAGTAGGACCTGCTCTTGGTCCTCATGGTGTGAATATCATGGAGTTCTGTAAAGCATTTAATGCACAGACCCAGGTACTTGGAGATTCAATAATACCAGTAGTGTTGACTGTTTATTTTGACAGGTCATTCACATTTGTCACAAAGACACCGCCTGCATCCGATCTCCTGAAGAAGACAGCGGGAATTATAAAAGGTTCAAGTATACCAAATAAGGATAAGGTTGGCAAGGTGACACCTGCGCAGATTAGGGAGATAGCGCAGAAAAAGCTTCCAGATCTTAATGCTTACTCAATAGATGAAGCAGTAAAGATAATAAGTGGTACCGCGAGAAGCATGGGGATCGAAATAATCGATTGAAGAGGGAGAAATGGGTAAAAAGATAATGACAGCTCAAGAGAAGATCGAAAAGGGTAAAGAATATTCGTTTGAAGAGGCAATAAAACTTGTGAAGGAATCTGTTTATACCAAGTTTGATGAAACGGTCGACTTAGCAGTAAATCTTGGTGTTGATCCGAGGAAATCAGATCAGATGGTAAGGGGTATGGTTGTCCTTCCACATGGTATGGGCAAGAAAGTAAGGGTTCTGGTTTTTGCAAAAGGGGAGAAAGAAAAGGAGGCAAGAGATGCAGGGGCAGATTTTGTTGGTGCGGAAGACCTTATCGAAAAGATAACCAAAGGGTGGCTTGACTTCGACAAAGCTGTTGCAACCCCTGATCTTATGGGTATCGTAGGAAAGCTCGGCAAGATACTTGGTCCGCGAGGACTTATGCCAAATCCAAAACTTGGCACAGTGACTTTTGATATTGCAAGGGCAGTGAAGGAAATAAAGGCAGGAAAGGTGGAATATAAAGCAGAAAAAGCAGGAATTGTGCATGTTCCTATTGGTAAAGTTTCGTTTGATACACAGAAGCTCATTGATAATGGGAAAGCGGTGATTGATTCGATAGTGAAGGCGAAGCCGGCAACAAGCAAAGGTAAATATCTCAAAAAGATATTTATCTCATCAACTATGGGACCGGGGATTGCTGTTGATACAGCATCTCTGGGAAAGGGGGTATAAGCTGAAGAAGGACGAAAAAGAAAAGGTTATAGAAGAACTGAAAAGCGAGTTCGATAAAGCAAAAGCAGTAATCTTTACAGATTATAGGGGTTTGACTGTTGCTGAGCTTTCTGAGCTGAGGAAGCTTCTAAGAAATAAGGACATTAAGTACAAAGTGGTTAAAAACACTCTTGCAAAGATTGCATCTCAAGGGACGCCCATATCAGTTGCAAAGGATATTATGAAAGGTCCTACGGGTATAGCGATCAGCTACGAAGATCCAGTAGTGGCAGCAAAAAAGGTACTTGAGTACTCAAAGAAAAATGAGAAGCTCAAGGTCAGTAGCGGCATTATCGAAGGGCAGTTATGTGCTTTAGAAGATATAAAGGCTATTGCTGAACTGCCAACAAGGGAAGTTATGTTATCCATGCTCGCTGGTGTGTTCCAGGCATCTATCGGTAAATGTCTTGCTGTGCTCAATGCAACGATAAATAGTTTTACTTATGCAATGAATGCATTAAAAACGAAACGTGAAGCGTGATGAGTAATAAGTTAAAACAGATAACGCATCACTGATCACGCATTACTAAATGAAGAGGAGGAGTTAAAAAATGGCTATTACAAAAGAACAGGTTTTTGAGTTTATTGACAACATGACAGTCCTCGATATGTCAAAATTTATAAAAGAATTCGAGGAGAGATATGGTGTAACTGCATCAGCTCCAATTGCCGTGGCTGCTGCAGTAGCTCCAGGTGCTGCCGCTACAGCAGTTGAGGAGAAAACAAGTTTTGATGTGGTCCTATCTGCTACTGGTGAAAAGAAGATTCAGGTTATTAAGGTTGTAAGAGAACTTACAGGACTCGGACTTAAAGAGGCAAAAGAGCTTGTTGATGGTGTTCCAAAGCCTGTAAAGACTGGTATCACAAAAGAGGAAGCAGATTCGATAAAAGCAAAACTTGAAGAACAGGGTGCAACAGTGGAGCTTAAATAATTAAGTAAGTAATTAAGTAATAAGGAGAAACATGGCAAGGGTTCTTAGAGAAAGAGTAAATTTTGGAAAAGTCCCTCCTTTCTTAGAAGTCCCTAACCTCATAGAGATACAGAAAAGGTCTTATGAGAAGTTTTTGCAAAGGGATGTTCCAATAGACACAAGGGAGGAAATTGCCTTACAAGCTGCGTTCCTTAGCGTATTTCCTATAATGGATTACAATGAAACAGCTTCAATAGAGTTTTTAGGTTACATGATGGATGAACCAAAGTTCAGTGTTCGTGACTGCCTTCAGAAAGGGATTACCTATGCCGCGACACTTAAGATCAGGGTGAAGCTTAACCTTTGGGAACTTGAACAAAAAGGAAATAAAAGGTTAAGGGAATCGAGAGAGGAGAAGGTATATATAGGCGAGATGCCATTAATGACCAATACAGGCACCTTTATCATTAATGGGACAGAACGTGTTGTTGTCAGTCAGCTTCACCGTTCACCTGGTGTATTTTTCAGCCACGATAAGGGGAAGACACATATCAGTGGAAGACTCCTTTATTCTGCAAGGGTAATCCCTTCACGAGGTTCATGGCTGGATTTTGAGTTTGATACAAAGGACATCCTGTATGTAAGGATTGACAGGAGAAAAAAGCTTCCTGCAACAATAGTCCTTAAGGCCCTTGGTTATTCGAACGAAGATCTTTTAAAAATTTTCTACCCGATAGAGATAATCACTATAGAGGGCAATAAGTATAAGCGGGCTGTGAGTGAGGTATTGATCGGTCTCAAAGCTACCCAGAACTTAGTTTCGCCTGATACGAGAGAATTAATTGTGAAGGAAGGGAGTAAGATCACAAGAGGTGCTCTCAAAAAGATGGAGGCATCCGGAATTAAGGCAATACCTATCTCTAAAGAAGAAATTGTTGGGAGGGTTACTCTAAGAGACATTATTGATCCATCGACTGGAGAAGTGATACTCGAGGGTAATGAGATTATTACAGAAGAGGCTTTAAATAAAATTCTTTCTCTTAAAATTGATTCTCTCAACCTCCTTTTTATAGATAATGTTCATTTTCTCCCTTCACTCAGGGATACCCTCCTGACTGACAAGGTGACCAAGCAGGAAGAGGCACTTGTAGAGATATATAAAAAATTGAGACCTGGCGAGCCCCCTACTTTAAATGCTGCAAGAGAATTATTTAATGGATTATTTTTTGACCCTAAACGGTATGACCTTTCACCTGTGGGACGGTTAAAAATAAATAAGAGGCTTGGTATAGAGATACCGCTCGAAACCAAGGTCCTCACCGATAAAGACATAATTGAGATAGTGAGATATATTTTGGGTCTCAGGACAGGAAAAGGAGAGATTGATGATATAGATCATCTTGGAAACAGAAGGATTAGAGGATGTGGAGAGCTTCTCGAGAATCAATTAAGGATAGGACTGGTAAGAATGGAGCGCGCCATAAAGGAGAAGATGACTCTCACGGATCTCGAGACAGCAATGCCTCATGATTTAATAAATGCAAAGCCTGTTATGGCTGCAGTAAAAGAATTTTTTGGTTCGAGCCAGCTCAGTCAGTTTATGGACCAGACGAATCCTCTGTCCGAGATTACTCATAAAAGAAGGCTTTCAGCCCTCGGCCCAGGTGGTCTCACCAGGGAGCGGGCAGGCTTTGAGGTGAGGGATGTGCACCCGACACATTACGGAAGAATTTGTCCAATAGAGACGCCTGAAGGTCCTAATATTGGACTTATCACATCCTTAGCAACATATGCGAGAGTAAATGATTTTGGCTTTATTGAGGTTCCTTACAGAAAGGTTCTGAACGGGAGAGTGACAAAAGAGATAGAATACCTTTCCGCGATAGATGGTGAAAAATACATCATTGCTGAGGCAACCTCACCTGTGGATAAAAGTGGGAATCTCATCGGAGAGACAATTTCTGCAAGGGTTGGTGGAGACTTCAGAATGGTATTGCCACAGGAAATTGAGTACATGGATGTGTCCCCGAAACAGATTGTTGGTGTTTCAGCTTCCCTCATACCATTCCTTGAAAATGACGATGCGAACAGGGCACTGATGGGCTCTAATATGCAGAGGCAGGCTGTACCACTCCTGCAGCCAGAAGCTCCAATTGTGGGAACTGGCATGGAACATGTAGCTGCAAGGGATTCTGGAGCCCTTGTCCTTTCGAAGAGTGCCGGTGTTGTTGAGAGTGTTGATGCATCAAGAATAGTGGTAAGGAGTAAAGACAATAGAGGGGGTGTTGAGATATTTAGCCTTATAAAGTTCCAGAGATCAAACCAGGCAACGAGCATTAATCAGAAACCGATAGTCACAGTTGGTGACGAAGTAGAAAAGAACACTATACTTGCTGATGGACCGTCTACAGATTTTGGAGAGCTTGCTCTCGGGAAGAATGTCCTCGTTGCGTTTATGCCATGGGGCGGGTTCAATTTTGAAGATGCAATACTCATTAGCGAACGGCTTGTCAAGGAAGATATCTTAACATCAGTGCACATAGAAGAGTTTGAATTAGAGGCAAGAGAGACCAAACTCGGGCCAGAAGAGATTACACGAGATATTCCTAACGTTGGTGAAGAAGCGCTAAAAGACCTTGACGAGAGTGGAATAATCAGGACAGGTGCAGAAGTAAAGCCAGGGGATATCCTTGTGGGTAAGGTGACACCTAAAGGTGAAACACAGCTCACACCAGAAGAAAAGCTCCTCAGGGCAATATTTGGAGAGAAGGCAGAGGAGGTAAAAGAGAGCTGTCTTTATGTACCACCAGGGATAGAAGGAATAGTGGTTGATGTGAGGATATTTTCAAGAAAAGGAACAGAAAAAGATGAGAGGGCAAAGAGCATAGAAGAGGAAGACATACAGAGGTTGCAGCGTGACCTTGAGGAAGAGGTACGAATTGTAAAAGAGGAAAAGTTCAAGAAGATGAGAGAACTTCTTGTTGGCCAAAAAGTCTCAGAAGACCTCAAGGATTCTAAGACAAGAGAGATGCTATGCCCGAAGGGGAAGAAGCTTGTAGGAGAGCATCTTGAAAGTGTGAAAGATGAGCATCTCATGAAAATTAAGATTGAAGATGAGGGAATACATGAGAAGTTGGAGGCAATAAAAAGTGAGGCAATTAATTATATACGATCCCTTGAATCACGTTATGATGAAAAGATTGTTCGGGTAAAAATGGGTGATGAATTATCCCATGGAGTGAATAAAGTAGTAAAGGTATATATTGCAATGAAACGGAGAATCCAGATAGGTGATAAAATAGCAGGCCGCCACGGAAATAAAGGGGTAGTGGCTATGATACTGCCAGTGGAAGAGATGCCGTATCTTCCAGATGGAACACCTGTAGATATAGTTCTCAACCCACTTGGTGTCCCATCTCGAATGAATGTTGGGCAGATACTCGAGACACATCTTGGTTGGGCAGCGAAGGCTCTTGGACTTTTTGTTGCAACTCCTGTATTTGAGGGGGCAAGGGAATCAGAGATAAAGGATCTGCTCAAGAAGGCAGGCCTTCAGATGTCCGGTCAAATAAAACTCTATGACGGAAGAACAGGTGAACCATTTGATAGGCATGTTACAGTTGGATACATGTATATGATGAAGCTCCATCACCTTGTTGATGACAAAATGCATGCCCGTTCCATCGGTCCATACTCTCTTGTGACACAACAGCCTCTCGGAGGAAAGGCACAGTTTGGAGGCCAGAGGCTTGGTGAAATGGAGGTATGGGCACTTGAGGCATATGGAGCTGCCTATACACTTCAGGAGTTTCTGACTGTAAAAAGCGATGATGTGACAGGCAGGGCACGTATGTACGAAGCAATAGTAAAGGGCGATGCAATCTTAGAACCAGGTGTCCCTGAATCATTCCATGTATTAATAAAAGAACTTCAGAGTCTTGGACTTGATGTTGAACTTCTGGAGAAGAAGAATAAGGGGGAATAAGTTTGGCAGAAGAGATATATACAATTTTTCAGAGGCCAAAGAATCCAACGGATTTCGAGGCAATAAGGATTAAACTTGCTTCACCAGAAAAGATAAGAGAATGGTCTTACGGTGAGGTGAAAAAACCAGAGACGATAAATTATCGCACCTTCAAGCCGGAGAGAGATGGTCTTTTCTGCGCAAAGATTTTTGGACCGGTAAAGGACTGGGAATGTATATGTGGCAAGTACAAGAGGATGAAGCATAAAGGGATAGTATGTGATAAATGTGGTGTGGAAGTTGTGCAATCCAGGGTAAGGCGTGAGAGATTAGGACATATTGAGCTTGCAAGCCCTGTTGCACATATATGGTTTCTCAAAGGAGTGCCGAGCAGGATAGGGACATTACTTGATATGACAATGCGACAACTGGAGAAAGTGCTCTATTTTGAAAGTTATGTGGTAATAGATCCTGGCGACACACCACTCAAGGAAAAAGAATTACTCGGTGAGGAAGAATATAAGAAGAAAACTTCGGAGTATGGTTCGAGGTTTAAAGCAGGGATGGGAGCAGAGGCAATTAGAGAATTACTCAGAAAGATTGACATTGAAGCCCTCACTATAGAGCTGAAGATAAAGATAAAAGAAGCATCATCCATTGGCGTGAAAAAGAAGTTTACAAAGAGGTTGAGGGTTGTGGAGGCATTCAGAAAGTCCGGAAATAAACCAGAGTGGATGATTATGGATGTGATTCCGGTTTTACCTCCGGACCTCAGACCACTTGTCCCGTTAGAAGGAGGTCGATTTGCTACTTCTGATCTCAATGACCTTTATAGAAGAGTGATAAATAGAAATAACAGGCTTAAGAGGCTGTTGGAACTAAAGGCACCAAGTATCATCATCAAAAATGAGAAAAGGATGCTCCAGGAGGCTGTTGATGCACTTTTTGATAACGGCAGAAGGAGCAAGGTTATGAAGACTACGACAAAAAGACCCCTTAAATCTCTGAGCGATATGATAAAGGGGAAACAAGGACGATTCAGGCAGAATCTTTTAGGGAAACGCGTTGATTATTCAGGGAGGTCTGTTATTGTTGTAGGTCCTGATCTCAAACTTCATCAATGTGGTCTTCCCAAAAGGATGGCATTGGAGCTCTTTAAACCATTTGTATTCAACAAACTTGAGGCAAAGGGATTTGCAACCACTATTAAGGCAGCGAAAAAGCTTGTAGAGAAAGAGATGCCTGAGATATGGGACGCCTTAGAAGAGGTGATCAGCGAACACCCGGTGCTTCTCAACCGTGCACCAACACTCCACAGGCTTGGTATCCAGGCATTTGATCCTGTTCTTGTCGAAGGCAAGGCAATAAAATTACATCCCCTGGTATGTACTGCCTTTAATGCGGATTTTGACGGAGACCAGATGGCTGTTCATGTCCCCCTTTCGATAGAAGCTCAGATAGAAGCAAGGGTCCTTATGATGTCTGTCAATAATATTCTGTCACCAGCAAATGGAAAACCAATAGTGGTTCCAACTCAAGACATGGTCCTTGGAATTTATTATCTTATGAAGGAAAAAAAGGGAGCACTTGGTGAAAAAGTAACTGACCAAGAAATTGACAAAATTAAAGATCCTGCTGAGAGATTCAAAGCAAAGTTGCAAGGGAAATATACAAGCCCTGAGGATGTAAGGATTGCCTATGATTCTGACCAGTTAAGCGAGCATGCAAGAATAGAAGTAAAAATTGATGGAGATTTTGTTGAGACAACAACAGGCAGGATTATATTCAG
The DNA here is from genome assembly GCA_020053565.1 of Thermodesulfovibrionales bacterium. Lineage (GTDB taxonomy): Bacteria > Nitrospirota > Thermodesulfovibrionia > Thermodesulfovibrionales > SM23-35 > VGWZ01. The sequence goes on along the minus strand of JAGVMY010000173.1, from coordinate 6,090 downwards.
TGAAATACTGCCCAGGCAAATCCCATTTTCGATGATAAATAAGGATATGACAAAGAAGGAAATCGGGAAGCTCATAGAGTACTCATACAAAAAAGCAGGCAAACGTGATACCGTTGTCTTCCTTGACAATCTCGAGAAACTTGGGTTTCAGTATGCGACACAATCAGGTGTTTCGATATGCATGGATGATATGCATATTCCGTCTAAAAAGGCTGAACTCATACATAATGCAGAACAGGACGTTATTGAGGTTCAAAAGCAATATGCAGATGGCCTGATCACACATGGTGAACGATATAACAAGGTTATTGATATATGGGCAAATGTTACAGAGAAGATTGCTGATGAGATGATGAAAGAACTCGGGACTGAAGCAGGTAAAACTTTTTCAGAAGAAGAACTTAAGGAAAGAAGGTCATTCAATAGTATCTTTATGATGGCTGATTCAGGTGCAAGGGGAAGCACTGCCCAGATGAGACAGCTTGCAGGTATGAGGGGATTAATGGCAAAACCTTCAGGAGAGATTATAGAAACACCGATCACCGCAAATTTCAGGGAAGGATTGTCTCCTCTGCAATACTTTATCTCTACACACGGAGCAAGAAAGGGTCTTGCCGATACAGCCTTGAAAACTGCCAACTCAGGATATCTTACAAGAAGGCTTGTTGACGTTGCACAGGATGTAATTATCATAGACAATGATTGTGGGACAGCAGATGGTATTACAGTGGTATCTCTCGTAGAAGGTGGTGAGATAATACAACCCCTTGAAGAAAGAATTCTTGGAAGAATCGTTGCCGAGGATATAAAGGACCCTATCACAAAAGAAGTAATCGTGAAGAGAAATCAGGAAATAGATGAGGAGCTCACACAAAAGATTATTGACGCAGGTATTGATAGGGTGAAGATAAGGTCAGTGCTCACATGCCAATCGAAGTTTGGTGTATGTAAAAAGTGTTATGGCAGAGATCTCGCAAGAGGTGAACCTGTTGAAACAGGTGAAGCAGTAGGAATTATTGCAGCACAGTCTATCGGTGAGCCCGGTACACAGCTTACCATGAGGACTTTTCACATCGGCGGTACAGCGTCGAAGATAGTAGAGAGGACAGTCCTTGAGGCAAAAAATCCCGGCACGATGAAGTTTATTAACATAGGTACAGTAAGGAACAGAGAGGGTCTCCTTGTTGTGATGAACAGGAATGGGAGTATTGCGGTGGTGGATTCAAAGGGCAGGGAAAGGGAGAAATATTCTGTTGTCTATGGCGCGAAACTTTTGCTTAAAGACGGACAAAAGATTGAGGTAGGACAGAGACTTGTTGAATGGGATCCGTATTCCACGCCGATACTCACAGAGCTTGGCGGGAAAGTAGCACTTGGCGATATTGTTGAAGGAGCTACTGTAAAGGAAGAGGTTGATGAGACAACAGGTCTTTCACATAAAGTAATAATAGACTATCCTGTAAATATGAGACCAAGGATATCGATCAAAGATGAACATGGGAGGGTAACTCTTAAGATTCCGGGAACAAACACCCTTGCGAGTTATCTCCTTCCCTCAGGGGCACACATACTTGTTGAGAAGAACAATACGGTTTTTCCAGGCGATATACTCGCAAAGATACCGAGAGAGACGACGAAGACAAAGGATATCACCGGAGGTCTTCCAAGGGTTGCTGAGCTTTTCGAAGCAAGAAAGCCAAAGGAACAAGCGTTAGTCACAGAGATAGATGGCATGGTTGAATTTAGAGGTGCACATAAGGGAATGCGGGTCGTGGTGGTGAAGGGCGGCGATGACGCGAGAGAGTACCTCGTACCAAAAGGTAAACATGTGAGTGTTCACGAAGGCGATTGGGTAAGGGCTGGCGAGCCACTTATGGACGGAGCAGTAAACCCTCATAATATACTTGATATTCTTGGACCACGGGAACTTCAGAGATATCTTGTTGATGAAGTCCAGAAGGTATACAGGCTTCAGGGCGTCTCGATTAATGATAAACATATTGAGGTGATTGTCAGGCAGATGATGAAAAAAGTGAGGATTGAAGACCCCGGAGATACAACATTCCTTGTAGGTGAACAGGTCGACAGGTTACTGTTCCAGGAGGAGAATCTGAAAGTAAAGGCACAGGGTGGCAAGCCTGCGCAGGGGAAGCCGCTCCTTCTTGGTATTACAAAAGCATCCCTGACAACAGACAGTTTCGTCTCCTCAGCCTCGTTTCAGGAGACCACAAGGGTTCTCACAGAGGCTGCTCTTAACGGAGCTGTGGATGAACTCAGAGGGCTTAAAGAGAATGTGATTATGGGAAGGGTAATACCTGCTGGTACAGGCATGGCGAAATATAGAGACACCTATGTGAAGACAGAACTCCCATTACAATTTCTCCCTCCTGAAACTGCTCTTGAAAAATAAGAATATCATTCTATGTCTGATGCCTCACATGAAGTACTTTTCCTTGCAGATGTTATGCTTGGTCGGCTTGCGAGATGGTTAAGGCTTTTAGGATTTGACACATTATATTATAATGACATAAGCGACAACAGACTTCTCAGGATTGCAAAGGAACAGGGGAGGTTTATCTTAACGAGAGACACACGCCTTGTCAAGATAAAAGGGATTAAGGATTATCTCCTGATAAAAGCAAATGATTCCTTTTCACAACTCCTTGAAGTAATTGATACACTCAAACTCACACGTTTTAATCTTCTGAGCAGATGCGTAAAATGTAACGGCATGCTCACACGGATTTTAGATAAGAATGAGATAAAGGACTCTGTTCCTGAGTTTGTTTTTCTTCATTTCAATCTTTTTTTAAGATGTAGTGACTGTGGTAAGGTATACTGGGAAGGGACTCACCCCAGAAAATTCAGAGAGAAGCTCTCCGAGGTTTTAAAATGAAAACATACAAGTTCGCTTTATCAGGCATAGAATGATTTTCATAACCCGTTCATGAAACATATGGAATGATAACTCCTGCTGAAAGGGATTATATTACACAGCATGCCTATATACCTGAACATCTTACAGACTATGTAAGTGCAATATCCCAGACTGAGGCGTTCCTGTTCAGAGATTATCTCTATTATTTTGGAAAAGGAACAATTATCTTTATTGGGTATCCGTTAAAGGAACCTTTTGATGAGAGCGTAACAAGGGAGACGCTCAGTATTGCTATAAAAGAATTTGATCCTGAGTATGTGTCACTCATCACACCGGTAGCGTTACTACCGAGAGACAGCTGTGATAAAGGTGATGATGACTCCTACTACAAACTGGTCCTCTCTCATTTCAATGTCAATCAGAAGTTGAGGAATATGATAAAACGGTCATCCAGAGAATTATATATTGAAAAAAAGCAAGAACTGAACGATGAACATACACAATTAATTTTGGATTTTTTAAATTCTCATAAAGTTGACGATGCGACACGCTTCATCTTTGAGAGAATTCCGCACTATGTTTCTTCTGTTGAAACAGCGCATGTCTTCAGTGCAAGGAATAAAGCTAAAAGACTGGTTGCTTTTGATGTTGCTGACTTTGGTGCGAAAACCTGTGCTTTTTACATGTTTAATTTTGTGTCGGATCAATATTATGTTCCAGGAACATCTGATTTTCTTCTCCACGAAGTGGTGAGGGTTGCACAAGAACAGGGGAAGTCTTCCATCAATCTTGGTCTGGGAATTAACAGAGGAAACACTTTTTTTAAGAAGAAATGGGGAGGAATACCCTTTCTTCCCTATACATTCTGCTTTTATCAGCGTAACCGTAATAAAAAACTGAAATACCTGTTTGAAAAACTTTCATGATATCGGCCGAACAAGAAAGATATATATTCCATAAGGCCTATGTGCCAGAACACATAGTAAGTTTAATGGTTCTTCTATCAAAAGGAGAACCATTTCTCATAGAAGATTATATCTACTTCAAAAAAGATAACTGGCTCATTTTCATTGGATACCCATTAGAGCAGCAGTTCGTCACAAAAAATTTCGAAAAAAAATTAAACGAAGTTATTCAACAATTAAAACCTGAGTACACATGGTTTATCGCACCGGAAGTATCTCCTTCATTTGCTCGAGCCTGCCGGGAAAGAGAGAGTGACCAGTACTATAGAGTTGATTTAGAGAGAGTAGAAATAAGTAAAAATTTAAGGCGTGCAGTTGAGAAGGCATCTGGTGAATTAACTGTTGAGAAAGGGAAGGATATACTAAAAGAGCACGAGGAACTTATTGGTGAATTCATGAAAAGAGAGAAACTCACCCCCCGAGTCAGGGAACTGTTTCTGAGTATGCCACAATATATTACTCACTCAAAGACCGCCGTTGTGTTAAATGCCCGGGATAAAAAAGAGAATTTATCAGCATTTTATATCATTGAGCTCGCAGCAGAAAAATTTGCAACGTATGTGATTGGTTGCCATTCTAAAAGAAACTATGTTCCCTATGCATCTGACCTTTTATTTTTTGAGATGATAAATCTTGCGAGAGAATACGAAAAAAAATATATTAATTTAGGGCTTGGTGTCAATGAAGGGATAAGGAAATTCAAGGAGAAATGGGGTGGTGTTCCCTTTCTCAGATACGAATTTTGTGAGTATACCAGAGGATATCCCGCAATGCGAAAATTGCTTAAATCCCTCGGATCAAAAATATGAATCTGCGTACTATTATCTCAAAAGAAAAAGACCTCAGGATGATATGGAAAATCGGAAGAAACGGGAGGAAGTCATATTTAGTAGGTACAGCTCATTTCTTTCCCTATAGTTTTAAAAAATCGCTGGTGAAGCATATAAGCTCTGTGGATACTGTTTTATTAGAAGGCCCTCTTGATGAAAGAAACATGAACAGAGTATTAGATTGCGGGTTAGGAGAGGGAAATGGTTCATCTTTGTATGGAGCATTAGATAAAAAAACAATTGCTCAGATTAATAAAAAACTCGCCAGTCCTTTGAGCAATCAGAGTTCCCTTGCCTCTTTTATGGATGTTTTTAAACCACAATCAAATGATTTGTTGTACTCCCTGACAATCGGACTAAAGCCCTGGATGGCTTTCTTTGCTGTCTGGGTGAACTATCTACAAGGAAGAGGCTGGAAGTACTCGGTAGATTTAGAGGCATACACTGTAGCCCAGGAATTGGGCAAGAATATCCATTTCCTCGAAACAATCGACGAACAGATAAAGGTTTTGTCGAGCATCCCGTTTGAAAGAATCATACATTTCCTTAAGAAAATAGAAGACTGGGGCAAGTATACTAATGCCTATGTAAAGTGTTATCTAAAGGGAGACCTGAATGCCCTGATGTCTATTCCGAGCGAATTTCCAAGTCGTTGTACCACGGTTATAGATAAGCGCGACCCCATTTTATATGAGCGGATGCGGATATTCTTCGAAAGGGGGAATGCAATAGCATTTGTGGGGGCACCACACGTGAAAGAAATTAAAAAGATGCTTCTCAGAGATGGATATGAAGTGGCTCAATTTTCTTAGATTCTCGTGGCCAAAACCAAAACGAAAACCATTTTCTGCATGGCAGATTGAGCTTACGACACGATGCCCCCTCAGATGCAGAATGTGTATAAGGGAGAAGGCGAAAGACTGGCACGGCAGCGATATGAGCATTGATGATTTCAAAACTCTCATCCCTTATTTGAAAGATGTAGAGACAGTAGTTCTCGAAGGATGGGGAGAGTCGTTACTCCATAAAAATCTTATCGAGGTCATACGTTTAGTGAGAGGAGTAAGCGGACCTCAAGTTGGATTTGTTACAAGTGGGTACGGGTTGAACGAGGATTATATCTCCGAACTCATCAATGCAGGAACTGACTTTATCGGGTTTTCTCTCGCAGGTGCAAAAGATTGGACCCACAATTCAATAAGGGTAAACTCTGATCTCAAAATGCTCCTTAACTCTATTTTAAGCTTCAATGAAATTAAAGCAGCGAGGAAGCTTAAAACACCAAGATTACACGTTGTGTACCTTATGCTCAAGGAAAATATTTTTGAGATCCCTATTCTGTTGGCGATTGCAAAGGCTATCGGTATTGAAGAGGTTGTTCTGACGAATTTAATCCATGTGACCAATAAATGGCAGG
>JAGVMY010000146.1 GCA_020053565.1 Thermodesulfovibrionales bacterium | reverse complement strand
TGCATCAGGCGCTGATGTTGCTATTATAAACGGAGGCACTATAAGAACAAGCATCAAGAAAGGTGAAGTGAAAGTAAAAAATATATATTCTGTCCTGCCTTTTGACAATTATATCGTTGCCATCAAACTCACCGGAAAACAGATTAAAGAGGCATTAGAGCATGGAGTATCAGTGATAGAGGAAGGAGTAGGGAGATTCCCTCAGGTATCAGGTCTTTCGTTTAAATATAAAAAGTCTGCAAAAACAGGTGATAGGGTACGTGAGATTCTCATTGCTGATAAACCAATAAATTCCGATAAAGAGTACACTGTTGCAACAAATGACTTCCTCGCAGCCAGTGGTGACGGATACGAAGCTTTTGGAAAAGCAATAAAGGCATCGAGGGATTTTTCCATTATCGGAGGTGTAATGAAAGGTGAAAAGGTTGTATACAGTGATTCAGGCAGGTGGTTGAGAGATGTTGTGATAGAATATATAAAAGAAAAGAATAGAATAGCTCCAGTTGTGGAGGGGAGGATTACAGAAATTCAATAATCAGATAGTTAATTATATGTGTTTAAATAGGCAGAAAATGGTACTTTCGCTCATTCTCGGTCTAACGACCTCCGAGGTGAATTCTGTCGAAGACAGAATTCAAAACCGCTCAAATACCATTTTCTGCCTGACTTCATGAGAGCTGTATTAATTTACGGTGATGAATGAAAGTTTATGTGAATGATACACCGGTTGATATCTTACCCGGTATGACCGTCAAACATGCCCTTATACATACAGGACTTATCAAAGTTATAGAGTCTTTGAAGAAAGTTTATGATGAGTGGGGAAATGAGATTGGTCTGGACGGAGCCTTATCTGAGGGGGCAAAAATTTATGTGAAATAATCGTTCCCGTGAAAACTGCGAGATAAGACTTTATCTTTTCATTTCTTTCAATGCTGATATGGCCTCATTCCTCATGTATGGATCATTATCACTGTCTGCAATCTTTTGAAGATGGGGAATAGCCTGAGGATCCCCGATTTTTCCGAGTGCTCTTACTGCACTAAGCCTCACTGCAAAACTTTTATCATTGAGTGCAGGGATTAAAAAAGAAACAGCTTTGGGATTACCGATTTTTCCAAGTGAATTTACTGATGCTTCCCGTGTGAGAACTTCTCCATCATTTATTCCAGTAATAAGTGCATCAACAACTCTGCTGTCTTTATTGAAATGACCAAGAGCAATAGCAGCATGGGATTTTATGGAAGGACATTCACTGTTCAGAAATGCATCATTAAAGACTTTTAACAACAATTCAATTGCCTTCGGATTCCCGATCTCACCAAGCAACAGCATTGCCTTAATTTTAATGGGCCAGTATTCCACTGATGTATCAGCAATTTCCAAAAGTAGTTGAAATGCTCTTTCGTCTTTAATACCTTTCAACTTTTCTACCGCTGATAAACGAGTTTGCCAGTTATAGCTCTCAAGCTCAACCTTTATTTCATCAATCTTATCTGCAGTTGCATCCCCCGCAAATATGCTTGCAAAGAAAAATAGAGTGAATAACAAAACCATAAAAGATGACATCCTTCTCTTCATTTGTTCCTCCCAGATTATTTCATGTATTGTCTTTTTAATTTAAATCTATCTGGATATTATTATTTTTGAAAGTATCCCGTCAAGAAAATTATAGTACTTGTTGTGAAAGAAGGTTTTTAGAGGGTCCTGCCCTCTTTTTAAGCAGTTGGTAGGTGAAATCTGGATAGTGCCTCTTTCGCAGCAAGAGTCTGTGCCTCTTTTTTACTTTTTCCCGACCCTCTGCCAAACTGCTTCCCGTCTATGAAGACTTCAACTGTAAAAATCTTTTTATGCTCTTCACCTTCCTGTTTAATTACCCTGTATTCAGGAAGAACATTAAAAAAAAGTTGGGTTCTTTCCTGGAGCTCTGTTTTAAAATCATGGAATTCTCCAGAATTTATGATAGCCTTTATTTTTTCATTGAATAATCTTAAGATAAGCTCCTTCGCTCTTTCATAACCACCATCGACGTAAACTGCCCCTAAAACAGCCTCAAGCGCATCAGCTAATAGTGATTTTTTGATTCTTCCGCCAGTGGCGTCCTCGCCTTTACCAAGTCTGAGATATTTTCCAAGAGAAAGAGAGTCTGCAATCTCATAAAGTACAGATTCCTTGACGAGATAGGATTTTATCTTGGCCATACTCGATTCAGCAAACCGACTATCAGATAAATAAAGATACTCGACGATAACAAATCCAAGGACAGAATCACCGAGGAATTCAAGCCTTTCATTATGATGCGTTGATTTTTCCGAATTCTCATGGGAGAAAGACCTGTGTGTCAGAGCTTCTATGAGTAACTCTTTATTTTTGAAAAAATATCCAAGACGGTTTTCCAACTCAAAAGTATCTTCTAATTTCAACAGTGTCATGACAGGTTATTGTAAAAGACTATTTCGGGTTTCTTATGTAAATTTCTTAAACAACAGGCAGGCATTGGTTCCGCCAAATCCAAAAGAGTTGGACAAGGCATAATTGACTGTCATTTTTCTTGCTTTATGTGGTACATAATCAAGGTTAATGTCGCACTCAGGATCTGGATTATCTAAATTAATTGTGGGGAGCACAATATCATTATGCACACTGAGAATAGTAAGAGCTGCCTCAACACCCCCAGCGGCACCGAGTAAATGACCTATCATAGATTTTGTTGAACTGATTGCTATCTTATAGGCATGAGCACCAAACACCTTCTTAATGGCACTGCTTTCAAGTTCATCTCCATGTTTTGTTGAAGTACCATGTGCATTTATGTAATCCACCTCAGCAGGATTAACCCCTCCATCCCTCAATGCTATCGCTATACACCTTGCTGCACCTTCACCCCCTGGAGAAGGAGCGGTAATATGATATGCGTCTGCAGTCATCCCATATCCGACTATCTCTGCATATATTTTCGAACCTCTGTCCATGGCACTTTCAAGGCTTTCAAGTATCACAATACCTGCACCCTCACCCATCACAAAGCCGTCTCTATCAACGTCAAAAGGTCTGCTTGCTCTTTCTGGCTCATCGTTTCTTGTAGAGAGAGCCTTCATTGCATTAAATCCACCTACACCCAAAGGTGTTATCACTGCTTCTGTACCTCCGGCAATCATTGCGTCTGCGTCTCCCCGCTGAATAATTCTAAACGCATCTCCAATTGAATGACTTCCTGTCGCACATGCAGTGGTTACAGCAGAGTTAGGTCCTTTTGCGCCAAACTTTATAGATACATGGCCTGAGGCAAGATTTATTATTAACATAGGAATAAAAAAGGGGGATATTCTCCTCGGTCCCTTCTCAAGTAACACAGTGTGGTAATGTTCAATTGCATAGATACCTCCCATACCTGACCCGATAATAACGCCTACCTTCTCTGCGTTACTATCCGTGATCTTCAAACCGGAATCATCCAATGCCATCTTTGCTGCAGCAATTGCAAAGTGGATAAACCGATCCATTTTCTTTAACTCTTTTGTCTCAATATAATCTTCAGGGTTAAAACCTTTCACTTCACCGGCTATCTGTGTCTGAAAGTGAGATGCATCAAATAATGTGATCTTACCAATACCAGATTTGCCCTGAACAAGATTTTCCCACGAGGGTGTCACACCCACACCAAGAGGGGTGATAATACCTAACCCTGTGACAACAATTCTTCTTTTATCCATCATGCAGAAGATTTCTTTTTATTAATATACTCAATAGCATCTTTAACTTTTGAGATCTTCTCTGCATCTTCATCAGGTATCTCGATTCCAAATGCCTCCTCAAATGCCATAACAAGCTCGACTGTATCCAGCGAGTCCGCACCCAAGTCCTCAACAAAAGATGACTCTGGTTTAATCTCTGCCTGACTTACACCGAGTTGTTTTGAGATAATCTCTTTCACTTTCTCTTCTAACATAACTACACCTCCGTGTTTTAATTTCAAATTTTAGATTGAAAATTTTAAATTTAAAATAGAAAATTACATATACATACCGCCATTTACATGGATGACGTGACCGGTTATATAATCCGAGTCAGGTGATGCAAGAAAAATAACAGCATTCGCAACATCCTCAACTGTACCAAATCTTCCCGCAGGAATCAACTTTATCATCTCTTCTTTTACATTTTCCGGCAGAACATCTGTCATTGCAGTTTTTATAAATCCAGGTGCAACAGCATTTGCTGTGATTCCTCTGCTCGCATATTCTTTTGCTATTGTCTTTGTCAGTCCGACTATCCCCGCTTTTGATGCACTATAATTCGCCTGCCCTGCGTTACCCATGAATGCAGCTACAGATGAGATACTTACTATTCTCCCGTACCGTTGTTTAGACATATCCTTTATCGCTTCCTTGGAACAAAGGAAAACACTTTTGAGGTTAATATTCACTACAGAGTCCCAATCTTCCTCCTTCATTCTGATGAGAAGGTTATCTTTTGTAATGCCTGCATTGTTTATCAATATATCAATCCTGTTGAACTCCCTTCGCATATCGTCGAATGTCTTTTTCACACTCTCGGAGTTCGACACATCAAGCTGTATTCCTATAGCCTTAACTCCGAGTGCGGCAATAGCTGCCACAGCTTCATTTACTGCATCCAGGTTTATATCTGCAATAGCTACATTGACACCTTTCTTTGCAAGACCCTCTGCAATTGCTCTCCCGATACCGCGTCCTCCACCTGTAACTATTGCAACCTGACCTTTAAAATCCATCCATGCCTCCCCTGCAAAACTGGTCTTAATTGTAACAAAGAGCTATTTTCTTTTCCAGTCTTTATTTACCACAGGAAGCATCTAAATTTTCTAATGATTCAATCCTCAATCATTCCAGACTGAAAAATGCTCTTGGAGCGAACATTACAAAATTTTAGATGCTTCCATGGTGTTCGCGGTAATTGTAATATTAAATCAATTTATGTTACTATTAAAACCTCCACTTATTCTTAATTTTAAAAGAGGTTAACAGAGTTTATATGAAAAACAAAGTATATTTGATCGATGTGACAAACAGAGATGGTGTCCAGACATCCAGGATACTCCTCCCAAAACTTTCTAAAACGATGTTAAACATCTATTTTGATGAGATGGGAATTTATCAAAGCGAGGTAGGTTTCCCAACCCTCAAACATGAAATCAATTACATAAATGCAAACCTTGAACTTGCAAAAGTTGGTGTGATAAAAAGAATCCACCTCGAAGGCTGGTGCAGGGCAATTCCTGAAGATGTTCAGCTTTCCTTTAAAAACTGCCCTGAGCTCAAGCATCTCAATATCTCGATTTCCACATCAGAGATAATGATACAGGGCAAGTTTCAGGGAAGAAAAACCTTTAAGGATATCATGAAATCTCTTGTTGAAGCGGTAAAGACTGCAAAAGAACTCGGAACAGAGACATTAGGGATAAATGCAGAAGATGCATCGAGGACAGAACTTGACAGACTTATAGAATTCGTCCTCGCAGGCAAAGAAGCAGGTGCAGATCGCTTCAGATACTGTGATACACTCGGTACTGATGACCCGATAACAATATATGAGAGGACTAAGGCACTTGCGCTCGCTACAAAGTTTCCCATAGAAATGCACTGCCATAACGACCTCGGAATGGCAGAGGCGGTATCTGTTTCCGGGGCGCAGGGAGCCATAGAATGTGGCGTTGACTCCTATATAAATACAACTATCAATGGTTACGGAGAACGCTGTGGCAATTGCGACCTTGTATCAACAATCTTAGCACTTAATTTCTCACACGGTCTTAAAAATAAAGTCCCCCTCGATGAACATGTAGACCTTAAAAAAGCCTGGAAACTCAGCAGATACGCATCATACGCATTTAATATACCAATCCCGATAAACCAGCCTGGAGTAGGTGCAAATGCATTTGCACATGAATCAGGAATACATGCAGACGGAGCTCTTAAAGACAGACGTAACTATGAACTTTATGACCCTGAAGATGTGGGAAGAGGAGAACCAGAACTTCTCGAAACCGGAAGGATAATCACCACAGGTGAGTATGGAGGCATTAAAGGCTTCAGGCACGTCTATGACAAACTTGGTATCCATTTCCACGACGACAACGAGGCAAGAAGGATTCTCGAACTCGCACAGTATGCCAATCTGCACACACAGAAGCCCCTTACAGATGATGAGCTGAAACTCATTGCTACCTGCCCTGATATTGTTCAGAAAATACTCACAGTAAATCTATAATGCATACAGTCACTTTAATACGGGGAGATGGCGTAGGGCCTGAAATCTCCGAAGCCACACAACGTGTCATTGAAGCAACAGGTGTTTCTCTCCAGTGGGAAATCCAGGAGGCAGGACAGAAGGCATTTGAAAAAGAAGGAAACCCTATGCCTCAAAAGGTCATTGATTCTATAACAAAGAATAAGGTCGCCCTCAAAGGGCCTATCACCACTCCTGTGGGAACAGGCTTCAGGAGCGTGAATGTTGCACTCAGACAGAACCTCGACCTTTATTGTTGTTTAAGGCCATGTAAAACATTTAATGGTGCAAAGACAAACTATAAAGACATCGACCTCGTAATCGTCAGGGAAAACACAGAAGACTTGTATGCAGGAATCGAATTTGAAAAAGATTCAGAAGAGACAAAAAAACTGATAGACTTTATTAGTAATGCAACAGGAAAGAAAATCAGATCCGATTCAGGTATCAGTATAAAACCTATATCTGTGTATGCCACAGAGAGGATTGTACGGTTCGCATTTGAGTATGCGAGAAAAAACAAAAGGAAAAAGGTAACCGCAGTACATAAGGCAAATATAATGAAGTATTCAGACGGACTCTTTCTTGAAACTGCAAGGAAGATTGCAAATGAATATGCAGATATCGAGTTTGAAGACAGGATAGTTGACAATATGTGTATGCAACTCGTGCAGAAGCCCAAGCTCTATGATGTCATTGTTCTTCCCAATCTCTATGGTGATATCATATCTGATCTCGCCGCAGGCCTTATCGGAGGACTCGGTCTTGCACCAGGTGCAAACATCGGAGATGACATCGCAGTCTTCGAGCCCACACACGGGAGTGCACCAAAATACAAGGGCTTGAATAAAATAAATCCCATGGCTATGATACTATCCGGGGTTATGATGCTCAACTATATTGGTGAAACAAAAGCAGCAGACAGATTAGAAAAGGCGCTTGCCTCGGTTATCGCAGAGGGCAGGTATGTCACCTATGATATGAAACCAAATCCTGACGACCCCACTGCCGCAACCACTTCACAGGTAGCAGATGCAATCATTGACACCTTGAAAAAGATACAATAATTTTAGAGAGTGGTAGCATCATTTCACAATACACAATTATCCATGACTGATAAAAATTAAACACATGTGGCTTGAGATACTTCTCATATCAATTTTCATTTTAATCAATGGCTTTTTTGCCGCTTCAGAAATTGCAGTAGTTACCTCAAGAAGGTCACGCATTAAACAATTAATGGAAGAAGGCAGCAAAAACGCCATTGTCTTAAATAAATTAAGAGAAACTCCAGACAGATTTCTTGCCACAATTCAAATCGGGGTTACCCTCGCAGGAGCAATCGCATCAGCAGTTGGAGGTGCTGCTGCAGTGAAGGTTATCAAACCCTTATTGAAAGACGTTCCAATACCTATTATTTCTGCATCCAGCGAGGTAATATCCATAGGCATTGTTGTCGTCATCATTGCTTATTTTTCTCTCATATTTGGTGAACTGATTCCAAAATCGCTCGCGCTTTCAAATCCAGAAAAGTTAGGTATGATCACTGCACCGATTATTGATAAATTCTCTAAAATTGCTACAGTATTTGTTCGAATACTCACCATGAGCACCAATTTACTTTTAAAACCCTTTGGTAAAAAGGCATTTACACAAAGGGAGTACATTTCTGAGGAAGAAATAAAACTGCTTTTAGAGGAAGGCAGGGAACAGGGAGTCTTTGAATCAGAAGAAAAGAAACTTATCCACAGTGTGTTCGAATTTACAGACACCTTTGTGAAGGAAGTTATGATTCCATCTCCTCAAATGGTTACTGTAGGAATCAATAAGTCTGTAGATGAGATTAAATCAATTATCTCTGAGGAAAAATTTTCCCGTTACCCTGTCATAGGCAAAGATATAAACGATATCAGAGGTTTTCTCTATGCCAAAGACTTTTTCAATATTCTTTCCAGTACGGGTAAAGTTGATATACGAAAAATTATCAAGCCTCCAATATACACACCTGAAACAATGAAGATAAGTATTCTTTTGAGAGAAATGCAGAAAAAAAGGGTTCACATGGCAATCGCAATAGATGAATATGGAGCGGTTTCAGGGCTTGTGACATTGGAGGATCTCATTGAAGAGATTGTCGGTGAAATCAGAGATGAATATGATACTGAAAGCCCTGTTATTCAACTTGGTGATGGTTCAATGATCATAGACGCCTCAATAAGTATCAGGGATCTTGGTGAAGATTACTTTATAGATATCCCGGAATCACCTGAATATGAAACGCTTGGTGGTTTTATTGTCACATTCCTTCAGAAGATACCACAGACAGGCGATACAGTTGAGATTGAAGATAAGAGATTGAAAATCATTGAGATGGTAGGTCAAAGAATCGCAAAGGTAAAACTTGAACAGTTACCAAAAGAACCATTGGAAGAAACCTTCTAAGGAAAGATTCTTCTTCGCATTGTATGCTTGCCATTGGTTTTCTGTTTCTTTTATAATGAGACGGTAATGAGAAAAAAGGTATCAATAATAGGTGCTGGTAATGTTGGTGCTACAACTGCACTGCTCATTGTGCAATCAGGAATTGCTGATGTTGTCCTCTTTGATATAGTAGAAGGAATACCCCAGGGAAAAGCCCTTGACCTTGCAGAAGCATGTCCTCTCTGGAACTCATCATCGTTAATCAAAGGAACAAATGATTATGCGGATACTGCAAACTCTGACATTGTCGTTATTACCGCAGGGTTTCCCAGAAAACCAGGAATGTCAAGAGATGATCTTCTTCACGCCAATGCTGAAGTAATCAAAAACGCATGTATTGAAATTTCACTATTTTCTCCAAATGCAATCATTATTGTTGTAACAAATCCAATGGATGTGATGACATATCTTGCATGGAAGACAACAGAGTTTTCCTGCAAGCGTGTTATGGGTATGGGTGGAATACTTGATTCCGCGAGACTGACTGCATTTCTTTCATGGGAATTCAATGTGTCACCACAAGATGTTGAAGCACTTGTGCTCGGAGGACATGGTGATGATATGGTTCCTCTTTCAAGTTTTACCGCTATCAAGGGAATACCAATAACAAATCTTTTCACAAAAAAGAAAACTGATTCATTGATAGAGAGGACAAGAAAAGGTGGTGCAGAAATAGTTGCCCTCCTTAAATCAGGGAGTGCATATTATGCACCTGCTGCGGCATCATCTCACATGATAAAATCAATCCTTCTCGATGAAAAACGTGTCCTTCCCTGTTCAGCATATCTTAACGGAGAATATGGTATAAAAGATCTTTATATGGGTGTACCTGTGATACTCGGAAGAGAAGGTATTGAAAAGATTATTGAGGTAAAACTCACCAAAGAAGAAAAAACCCATTTCAGGACATCGTGTGAATCTGTAAGAAAATTAATAAAAAAATTATCAATATAACATTAAATCAAGTTTCTTGAGTTCATTGAGTCTATAGCGTTTAGTGAGTTGTCTATGTCTCTTATGTTACTCCATAAAATTGAAAACTGAGTAATCTAAAAAATGATAACGCACAAAAAGAGGAGGAATGATGGAGAAGACATTATCAATAGTGAAACCTGATGGTGTA